>NZ_JAWOTP010000012.1:0-141619 GCF_033338935.1 Vibrio sp. Vb0598
ACACTAGCTCAGTTGGTAGAGCGCAACCTTGCCAAGGTTGAGGTCACGAGTTCGAACCTCGTGTGTCGCTCCAAATTATTCAGATATGGCCATGGCGGTATCTCGATGCCAAGTGCATCAACTTAAAACCAGCGACAGCTGGTTTTTTTGTATCTGAAGACTGATAAATTCACACCATCTCTTTTTCATTACCTGTGAGCTTAGCAACCCCACCTCTGTCACGAGTTTCTGATATTAAGTGTGACCCGATGTTTCACACCTCAGCCAATTTCAGTTTACAATACGGGCTTCCAAAGGATTTGACGAAGACGCATGAGAAATACCGACGATTACATCATTTTTTATCACTTGATCGAGCAAGGTTCATTCAGTGCTGCCGCTAGACATATGTCACTGACCAAATCGGTCGTCAGTAAACGGATTGCCAAGCTTGAACAAGAGCTTGGTGTACAGCTTCTCTACCGAACAACGCGAACGCTAACGTTGACTGAAGCAGGACGAGCGTTTTTTACTCATGCAAAAGCGGTTTATCAAGCGGTGGCAACGGCGGAAGAATCCATTGTGGGTTTAGGTAAAAACTTATCTGGAAACATTAAAATTTCGGTGCCTACTATCTCTGGTGAATTAATTCTTCCTCAAGTGATTAATGAATTTAATCAGAAATACCCAGACATCAATATCGATATGGATCTAGATAATCGTTTCGTCGATATCGTGAATGAACGTTTTGATTTGGCAATTAGAACGGGTGTGTTGCCAGATTCTAGTCTGATTGCAAGAAAGCTGGTGGATGCAAATTGGATCATTTGCGCGTCACCCCAATACCTAGCTAAACATGGCATACCTAAACAACCTCAAGCCTTGGCTAAACACAATTGTTTAGTCTATTCCTACCAAGAAACCGGAGCGCATGAGTGGGCGTTTAAAGATGGAGACGAGGTATATCAAATCACCGTCGACGGTAACCTCTGTACTAACAATTCTTCTGTATTGAGAAATGTGGCGCTGTTAGGGCAGGGAATCATCTATGTGCCGCGTGTATTGGTTTATGAAGACTTAAAACAAGGCAGTCTGATTCAGTTATTTAAAGACGAAACAGCCAAATGTTTGGGTATTTATGCGGTGTACCCGTACACTCGTCAGCAACCAGAAAAAATTAAGATCTTTATCGATCATCTATACACAAGCTTTCAAAGTCAAAACCATCGATTTTAAGCCAATAACTCAACACCGATCGTTATGTTGGTGTTGAGCTTATGTTTCCATCTTCATTTCTAAGAGTCCTCTTAAATTTAGGAGCTTACGCTTCTCCTCGTTTTCTTCACTAATATTGATAACAAGATACCCCGCACAACTGTTAACAAATGGTTTTGCTATTGTTTCTTTTAAGAAACGGTCTGTTTCTTACGTTAAATTTCTCAAATGTGAAAGATAAGTAACAGAAAAATAAAGAATTATTTTGTTTGTTGTTTATTGATTACGTATTGTTCGTCCGCCTGACATAGACGCAGAGAAATGGACTGCTTATAGTGGCTCAAACGCCATGCCTGCCGCTAAGCGGTGTTGTGAGCGAAGTACAATAACTAGAGATACGGATATGAAACAAAAGCAGCTGATTGAAGAATTTAAAACCATCGTGGGGGAAGAAAATGTTCTAACCGACGAGGTTAAAACGAAATATTACCGCTCGGGGTTTCGTTCGGGTAGTGGTAATGCGCTTGCTATCGTGTTTCCTAACACTCTTCTAGAACAATGGAAGATTATTAAACAGTGTGTTGAAGCAAACTGCATCATTATCATGCAGGCGGCTAAAACAGGTTTAACAGAGGGCTCAGCTCCGAGTGGTAATGATTATGATCGCGATGTGGTTGTGATCAATATTACCAAAATCAAGAAGATTCACTTATTAGATGGTGGTAAGCAGGCGGTTTGCTTGCCTGGTGCGAGCTTACACTCTTTGGAGAAAGAGTTGAAGGCAGTGAACCGAGCACCGCATTCTATCATCGGCTCTTCATCGCTAGGTGCCACTGTGGTCGGTGGTATCGCCAATAACTCAGGCGGTGCGCTAGTTAAGCGTGGTCCTGCTTATACGGAACTGGCGCTCTACGCGCAGGTCGATAAGCAAGGCCAGTTACATTTGGTGAACCACCTTGGTATTGAAGGGTTAGGTGAAACGCCAGAAGAAATTCTAACAAACCTGCAAGAAGGGAACTTTGACCCAGCGAAGATCATTCATGATGAGCGAATGGCATCAGACAAAGAATACGATGAACGTGTTCGAGACGTGACTTCTGACATTCCTTCTCGTTTTAATGCCGATGAACGCCGATTATTTGAAGCCAGTGGCTGCGCTGGTAAGTTGGGGGTTTTTGCCGTTCGGGTTGACAGCTACCCAGTACCAGAAAAAGAGCAGGTTTTTTACCTTGGCACCAATGACCCTGCGAAACTAACGAAGTTGCGAAAAGACTTCTTATCTACGTTTGATAACTTGCCTGAGATGGGAGAATACTTGCATCGAGATATCTTTAACATGGCAGAGAAGTACGGCAAGGATGTGTTCTTATCCATCGACTTGTTAGGCACAGATAAGCTACCAAAAATGTTCGCACTTAAAGCTAAGGTAGAAAATTTCTTAGAGCGCATCCCGTTTGTCAGTAAATATCTGCCAGACACCATTTTGTACTACGCGAGCAAGTTGTTCCCACAACACTTACCAGAGCGAATGCTGGATTTCCGTGACAAGTATGAGCATCACCTGGTATTGAAAATGAGTGATGGTGGTATTACTGAAGCACAAAAATACCTCAAAGAAGTTTGGGCTGTTGAAGACGACTGTGATTTCTTCGAGTGTACGCCGGAAGAGGGTAAAAAAGCTTATTTACATCGCTTTGCAGCAGCAGGTGCAGCAATTCGTTACGAGACGATTCACCGAAAAGACGTAGAAGACATCGTTGCACTTGATATTGCATTGCGACGCAATGATGAAGAGTGGCTAGAAACTTTGCCTGAAGAGGTGAGTAAGAACCTTGTTCAAGCGCTCTATTATGGTCACTTTATGTGTTACGTCTTCCATCAAGATTACATTTTCAAAAAAGGGACTGACACGAAGTTGATGAAAAAGCTGATGCTAGAGCACCTCAATAGCCGTGGTGCCAAATACCCAGCAGAACATAACGTGGGTCACTTGTATGAAGCCGAAAACTCGTTGCAGAAGTTTTACCACGAATTAGACCCAACCAATACCTTTAACCCTGGTATTGGTAAAATGGACAAATATAAGCGCAATTGTAACTGCTGTGCGTGATGTGCTGTCTCACCATGATTAATAATCGTTGTTCATCGTTAAAATGATGAGCATAAGATAAGCCCTGATGATACTTGTGACATCAGGGCTTTGTGTTTTGGGTCTTTTATTGATGACTGGTATCGGTTTTGAAACAACGACTAAAGAGCACGTACTGCAGCGGCGGCGATGATGCCTGCTGCGATTGCGGGTAGAGGCTTTTTCACGATGAACATGACAACGGCAGTAGAAAACAGTGCTGCTCTAGCACCATTATCCCCCTCTACTGCTAGCGGAGCTAAAAGGGCAACCAGTACGGAGCCTGACATCGCAGTAATGAAACGTTGAACCCGTTCGCTAATTGGAATGAATGACATAACATACACTCCGCCCCAGCGGGTTATGAGCGTGACTAACGCCATAGCGATGATGATAAGCAGTGTGCCACCTAAGGTTGTTTCGATGTTCATGCTTTCTTCTCCTTCCAACAAGCACCCAATACTCCGCCAGTAATGGCGCCAACCACTACGTGGCTATTCTCTGGCAAATACCAATACGCCAACATAGAAGAGGCTGCTGCTATGGCCCAAATCGCAAAGATTCTTAAGTCTTTCGGCCCGGCCACCACCATAGACAGCAGGAAGCATCCCATAACCATATCGAGCCCGAGGCCCACCGGATCTTTGATTGCGCTACCAAAATAAATGCCGATCCAGGTGCCCACAATCCAAAAAGACCACATCGCTAAGCCGCCACCAATAAGCAAGCCAAAGCCTGGTTCTTTTCTACCAAATGCATTGAGTGCCATTGCCCAGTTAGCGTCTGATGCTACCAGCATTACACCGTAACGTTTTGTTGGTGGGAGTTGTCGTAACCATGGATAAAGTGTGGCTCCCATCAAGAGGTGACGAGCATTAATAGCAAATACAGTAATAAGAACTGGAATGAGAGGGACTTCTGCTCCCCACATTTCTAACGTGGCAAATTGTGAAGCACCGGCGAAGACCAGTGTGCTCATCAACATTGTGGGAAATACATCTAGTCCAGTCTGTACGGCAGCAACACCGAAAGCGAGGCCAAATATGACCACGAACATAGAGAGGGGTAAAAGTTGGGTGAATCCGTTCCAGACGTCAAGCCGATTAAATTCGTGCAACTCAGCGGAGGAGCGTTGAAGATGTTGAGTATTTTCTGTCATAGAGATACCTAGCTAGCAGGCAAAGGGGCAGTGCCATACGAGTGTGTTTGTTATTCTTTTGTAAACTTCATGTTTAACATCAATTAGAGGGGCTTTCAAACACTAAGTGCTATATAAAAATGAGCCATCCAAGCGGCTTTAAGAAACAGAGTGTAGAGAGTCGTACTTGGTAGTGCTAAAGGAGATTAAAACAACAGAAATAGTAAGTTCTGTTTAATTGATAACATCACGAGCTAGTACAGATTAGTAAATAAGAAAGAAAGCGAGCACCAGGCTCGCTTTTTCGCTCTGTTACGAATAACTGAGTAGGTTTATTTTACGTAGACACGAGGGTTCGCGCTTCCCCAAACCGTGTATAGTTCAGGGAAGATGACTTCTGCGTGTTTTTCCATCTCAGTAGCTGAAATCGTTTTGCCTTGTTGGGAGCCAAACAAAACAACTTCAGAACCAGGCTCAACATCTTTTATACCTGTAACATCTACCATTGTGGTGTTCATTGAAGCAACGCCCGCAACTTTTGCACGTTGGCCATTGATCAGAACTTCTGCTGTATTCCCCATTTTTCGTGGATAACCATCAGAGTAACCAACAGGAATGTTCGCCATTAAGCTTTCTTTGCTTGTTGTGTAGCTGCTGTCGTAACCGACTGTGCTATTTTTTGGCAGGTGGTGAACGGATGCCACGCGTGTTTTGAAAGACACGATAGAAGGGTACTCAGGGTTAGTTGGTAAGTCTCCGTATAAAACGCCACCAGGACGAACCATATCAAGCTGGGCCTCAGGAACATTAAGCGCGGTGTAAGAGTTTGCTACGTGCAGTAAAATGTTGTCGCGTTTTAGATTCGCTTCTTTAATCAGCCATGCAGAACTGTCTTTGAATGAAGCTAACTTTTGGCGCACGTCGTCTGCATTGTAGTTAGGGAAATGAGTCATGATACCAACAATATTAACGCCAGCTTGTTGAGCGATTTCTAGCGCTTCTTTCTTGCCCGCTTCTGTCGTCATATCAACACCATTACGCCCCATACCACCGTCGTTCAGAGCAAGGTGAACTTTGATTTCTTTACCAGCTTTCTCGGCTAGTTTAGACAGTGCTTTAGCTTGCTCTGCTGTGCCTATCAACTCTTCGACATTTAGGTCGATTACGGCTTCAATCTCGCCAATATCCGCTGAGCGTACACGCATAAGTTGGCCTTTAAAGCCACTGTCGCGAACAGTTTGTGCTTCGGCGTTACTTGCAACGGCAACGCAAGGAATTTGTTGCTCGATAATAGTCGGCATCAGGCCTGCGATACCATTACCGTATGCGTCGGCTTTCATCACGGCGCAGATTTTCGTTTTGCCATCCATGTGCGATTTAAACTGCTCAATATTATCGCGGAACTGACCTAAGTTTATTTCTAGCCAAGCGTTAGCACCTTGAACTTGCTCTGCTTTTGCTGCTGTATTGCTAATTTGAAGAGGAGCAGCAGTAGCTTGCATTACAGGAATCGCGATTGCAGCAGCGATAGTCAGTGATAGTAAGGTTTTATTTAAGCGCATAAAGTCTCCGTACGCGTTTTTTGTATTGGTTATGTTATTGAGTACTTGGGGAAAGTACCTGACGAAGTAAAACGCTCCAAGTGGTGCTTTGGAGCGTTTATTAAGATAGTGATTTAATATATACCTAAATATACCTCAGTGATGACATTCAATTTAAGCAAATCGGGATTGATTTGGTATCTACTAAGGTATCCACTGAGTTTAACTCAGTTTAAAGCGGCTCATTACATCTTTAAGAGAAATGGATAGCTGGCTTAGTTCGCGGCACGCCTGTGCGGTTTGCTCCGAACCTTGCGAGACCTCTTGAGATGCCAAATGTATGTTTTCAATGCTGCGGTTAAGCTCTTCCGCAACAGAGTCTTGCTGGTTACAAGCCGTGGCGATTTGGGTACCCATGTCTGAGATGTCCGAAATCGAATGCTCAATGTCGCTCATCAGCTGTTTTGATTGAATACCTTGCTCTGCACATTCTGAAATACTGGTTCTAGAAAGTTCAGTGGCTGATTTTGCGTCTTTTGCAAGTGATTGTAGCTGCTCAATGATCGAAGTGATTTCACTCGTTGAATCTTGCGTACGGCCGGCAAGAGTTCGAACTTCGTCTGCAACGACGGCAAAGCCACGACCAGACTCACCAGCACGCGCCGCTTCAATGGCTGCATTAAGTGCAAGTAGGTTGGTTTGATCGGCGATGTCGCGGATAACATCCACGATCACGTTAATTTTATTCGATTGCTGTTCAAGCTCTGCTACGGTATCGCCTGCAGCGCCAATTACGTTTGAAACTTCTTGAATCGCGTCAACCATACCTTGGGTTTCACGAACACCGTGTTGTGTGCGGCGGTTTGCTTCGTTAGCTTGGTTCGCTGAGTCTTCAGTGTTACGAGCCACATCGGCTACGGCCGCTTTCATTTCTGTCATTGCTGTTGCGATGTGCGTAATTTGCAGCTGTTGATCTTTCATACCAGACGCAGAAATATCGGAGATTTGGTTCATCTCTTCGACAGCGCTGCTTAACTGAGTAACTGCAGCAATCACGTTATCGATAACTTGGCGTAAGTCATCTTGCATCTTAGTGGTCGCGTCTGCCAGTTCACCAAGCTCGTCATTGCCGATTGCTTTACGGTCAATGTCACTTGATAGATCACCTGTCGCGATGGCATTTGCTTGCTCAACAACAAGTTTAAGTGGGCCACAAATTAGGCGAGTCAGCACGTATGTCATGCCTACCATGATCAGTAGAATAATCACGTTACTTGCAATTGAAGAATTACTCAATCCATTTACAGAGGACAGGATATGAGTTTTGTTGCTATCCATAGCTTCTTTAAGGAGACGGATTAGTTCGCCTAACTCTGAGTCAACCGCTTCGAAAGCAGACAAGGAGTTCGCCAAAATAGGGTGGGCCTTGCTTTTGTCGTTAGCTAGCATCGCTTCATTGTACTGGTCCATAGTAACCAAGTACTTTTTCCATTGACGCATAAGACGCTGGTAAGTTTGCTGCTCTTCGCCAGGCCAGATAGTTTCCCCGTAAGCGTTGAGCTCTCTAGTGATCTTTTCGCGTTCTCTAATATTGTTAGAAATTTTAGTTTTGACTTGGTCTGCGTCTTCATAAGTGTACGCAGCAAATTGAGCTCGGCGCCAGCGAGACAAGTGATCTCGAATCGAATCGACCCTTTCCATTGCAGGAAGCGTATCATCGGTATAGTTTAAAAGCTCAGATTTGATGCTTTTGAGCTCTGTAGATAAAAACACACCAAATGCAATGTTGACGATGGCAATGAGTAAAAACGATAGCGATATCTTTTTCGCTATAGAAAGATTCTTGATAGACATTAGTGATATACCTTGTTTTTCTTATGTTGTGTCGCCAAAGTAAACCACATCCTTATATGTGATATATGTCCATTAAATTACTGCAACTCGTGTAACGTACCATTATTTATTGATATTTTCGATAATGAATTGAGCTTTGTTTGAAAATAAAAAAAGTCAATGATTTTATAAAGGTACGACCACATTCGATATAAAGTTATCGGTAACAAAATATGATGTTCTGTACGCAGTCGTGCCAAGAGTAGGGAATCAAATTGTTACAGATGTTACAACGATGAAAAGATCAGCGTTCATAGCTGATAGTCGCGTGTTTACCTCGAAGCAGTTTCGGGCACTAGTATGCGTATGACTTTATAGCTAATGAAAGGGAACGGGTGCTTATTGGTCTAATTGAATGCCAAATATACTAGGCAGATCGCTTTTTAAGCACTTAAATCAAAAAGATAAAATTTATTGTTGACCAGATAAATTAATCCGTTAAAGTACGCCTCGTTCTCACGGCAAAGGTCGCTGAGACAGATGGTGTCTAACCCATCGCATGATTGCGTTGCCCTGGTGGTGGAATTGGTAGACACAAGGGATTTAAAATCCCTCGGCGTTCGCGCTGTGCCGGTTCAAGTCCGGCCCGGGGCACCATCAAAATCTTTGGTGACAGAGATAAAAAATCAGAAAGGCGCCTTGGCAGAGTGGCTATGCAGCGGATTGCAAATCCGTGGACCTCGGTTCGACTCCGGGAGGCGCCTCCACTATTTCGAAAGCCAGTCTTAAATGACTGGCTTTTTTCGTTTTTAGTCCACCTTTTCGTAACCCTTCGCGCTTTCCTAAAGTCTCCCATGTTTTGATCACCATTCAATATTTTTAACGCGCTAATCATTGATTTTATAAATGTTAGACAACTCAATAATTGTATAGTGTGATTGGTGATAGTTTCTCTTCGATTGTAATCCGGACTTTTTGTATTACAGGCAGCAACCTAGCTAGCGTCATAGTTAGCATCGCTTGGTGCGTATATGCAGAAAGGAGGATTCTAGTCCTTAACGTGAGAGAAAAATAATGAAAACATTCAACCTTAAACCTACACTTTTACCCTTAACTTTGCTGCTCAGTTCGCCTGTAATGGCGGCACAAAATGGCACCATGATGCAGTACTTCCATTGGTATGTGCCAAATGACGGTGCACTCTGGACACAAGTTGAAAACAACGCGCCGGCACTATCGGACAACGGCTTCACCGCGTTATGGCTACCGCCCGCCTATAAAGGTGCTGGTGGCAGCAACGACGTCGGTTATGGTGTTTACGATATGTATGATTTGGGAGAGTTTGATCAAAAAGGTTCGGTGCGCACCAAGTATGGCACCAAAGATCAGTACCTAAGCGCCATCAATACTGCCCATAAAAACAATATCCAGATTTATGGCGATGTGGTGTTCAACCATCGCGGCGGTGCGGATGGTAAATCCTGGGTCGACACCAAGCGAGTCGATTGGAACAACCGAAATATTGAACTTGGTGATAAATGGATTGAAGCGTGGGTAGAGTTTGATTTCCCTGGGCGCAACGGTAAGTACTCAAACTTTCATTGGACGTGGTACCACTTTGATGGCGTGGACTGGGACGATGCTGGCGAAGAAAAAGCTATCTTCAAATTCAAAGGCGAGGGTAAGGCATGGGATTGGGAAGTGAGCTCGGAAAAAGGCAACTACGATTACCTTATGTACGCTGACCTAGACATGGATCACCCTGAAGTGAAGCAAGAGCTGAAAGACTGGGGTGAGTGGTATATCAACATGACTGGTGTTGATGGGTTTAGAATGGACGCGGTGAAGCACATCAAATATCAATACCTGCAAGAATGGATTGATCACCTACGTTGGAAAACAGGGAAAGAACTTTTCACGGTCGGAGAGTACTGGAACTACGATGTGAATCAACTGCATAACTCTATCACCAAAACTTCTGGCAGCATGTCTCTATTCGACGCACCGTTACATATGAACTTCTACAATGCGTCTAAATCGGGTGGTAGCTACGATATGCGTCAAATCATGGATGGTACGCTGATGAAGGACAATCCAGTCAAAGCGGTAACCTTAGTAGAAAACCATGATACTCAACCTTTGCAGGCTTTGGAGTCGACGGTTGATTGGTGGTTTAAGCCGCTCGCTTACGCATTTATCTTATTGCGTGAAGAAGGTTATCCATCCGTGTTTTATGCAGATTACTACGGCGCGCAGTACAGTGATAAAGGGCATGACATCAATATGGTCAAAGTGCCTTACATTAAAGAGCTAGTAACACTGCGTAAAGATTATGCGTATGGCAAACAACATTCTTATCTCGACCACTGGGACGTAATTGGTTGGACTCGAGAAGGTGATGCAAAGCATCCACATTCAATGGCCGTGATCATGAGTGATGGACCTGGCGGCTCGAAGTGGATGTATACGGGTAAACCAAGTGCTCGCTACGTAGACAAGTTGGGTATCCGAACTGAAGACATTTGGACTGATGCGAATGGTTGGGCTGAGTTCCCAGTAAACGGCGGATCTGTCTCGGTTTGGGTTGGCGTTGAATAATCCATTCCTGTGATTTTGATACAGAGTAGGCAATTCTTGATAAAACTCTTCAATGAATCAATGTGTTATTTGATATTCATTCGACAAATGAGTAACTTATAGTTGAGCATAATCTAGAGGAAGATAAAGAATGGAATCTATTGCTGATGTATTGGTTGTGGCTATTGTGTTCGGTGCCATATTTGGGGGCGGGATAATAAAGTTAATCTTGAACCATCGTAAAGAAGTAAGAGCGTTGGAGATATCTGAACGTAATACGATGAGCCGAGAAGAACAAGATAACCTTAACAAGCAAATTGGTGACTTGAAGCGACGTGTTGAAGTGTTAGAGCGAATTGTCACAGATAACAAATATCAACTTGAAAAAGAAATCGCCTCTCTGTAGATCACCACTTAATCGTAAAGCCGGCGAAGTCCGGCTTTTTGGTGTCTGTACGTCATACCTTTCGGATGTTTAACTCAGCGTTCATCAAAAAAGTCTTTGTCGCGAATGTATTTACTCATAAAGTGATAAGAGAACGGTCGCATTAACCAACTAAATAAGGAGCGCCCAAGCCGTATGAGCGTTGGGGTGTTCTCGTATATTCTCCCGTTATATAACCATAGCATTTTGCCTACATGCCAATACAAAAAAGGTACGGGCGGCATAAAGGTCACGATGTCGATGTCGCAACAAATCCTGTATGTTTTGTGCCCCAAACGGTAGCGTTTCTTAAACGTCCAATCTCCGACAGCGGGCTGTCCGAAAGTGACCACGCGTTTAATGCTTTTGGGGTATTTTTTCTCAATATAGTCAGCAAAAACACTGCCAATCGCGCCACCTGAAGAGTGGCCAGTAATAGTGATTCTTTTTCCCCTGAGAATAAGTGGTACAACGATACCTTCGAGGCGTTCGATCACGGTCAACCCTAACCGATCTTCATTCCGGCTCGGTAAACTTTCTTGGAACAACAGATGATAGAAACCCGCGTGAATGCGATAGTTTAGTCCCAACCTTCGACAGCTTCTCGTCCACATCGCGAAGTTCAACAACCAATCACTGATACTGTGTGAGCCTTTAATCACTACGACCACTTCACTCTGTTTTTTACTCCAGAGCACGCGAATCATAATCTTACCGTGTTCATTTCTAATGACTCGTTGCCCATTAGGATCGAACCCGTATTGAGTTTGCCTGAAGACGCGAGGGTAGGCGAGATTACAAAGCACCGCATAGCGCTCGTATTGGTATCGTTTTAATGGTTTCACGTTATCTTTCTTAGTGGAGCCTAACGGTTGACTGTAATTAATGAATATTAAAAATACGTGAACCTTGATTTAGGGTCGGTAGAGATTCTGTGTATTGGTATCGCGAATGAAAGACTCAAACTGGCTTAAATGCGTCAAGATGGTTTGGCGAGAGAGTGCATGATGTTCGCTAAGCACGTTAATTAGCTTTTTCAAAGCCTTACGATCTTGTTTATCAAGATTTGCTGTCTCTTTGAGTTGTGCGAAAAATTCAATTTGACTTGAAGTGTCGTTAAAGTCACCGAGCTTGTCTTGCAATAGTTTTAGTTGTTTCACGTTGTTTTTGTGCTGTTGGGAAGGATAGAGCGTGGAAAACCCTTCTAACAGATAACGCAGCGCTTTGCACTTTATCCGCATCGAATGAATCACGCTGTCACGACTTTTGTCCGAGATCTTGCGTCGTGCTTTATCAACTTTTTTAAATTGATCGGAGATTTTTTGGCTTGCGAAGAGTAACGCAGGTACGTTGCTATCCACTCGTTCGTGTTGCGTACTTCGCAGCAGACTATTCCTGACCAAAGTGCAGTGCGTTGTGTATTCTTTTGTAGCTAGCCAACGCGTAACTCTTGCCTGTTCGTAAGCACGTTCGGCTTCGATAAAGCCAAAAAGCTGCTCAAGAGACGATTTGTGATTTGGGAGCATTTCAATGTATTGGTTTTTGTCCAAGATAAATACGTCCAAATCACGCAGCTTATTTGTTTTCTTCATCATTATTCTTAAATGAGGTTTCAAAATACGCTGTTCAAAAGGAGGGATCAGTTCGCGAAGTAGTGAGCATAGTGAGCGTATGCGCCTTAGTGTGACGCGATACTGGTGTGTATATTCAGGGTCCAAGTCATGGACGATCCCCTGTTCCAGAGAGCGTGCATAATCAAATTCAGTAAGGAAGAAGTAGGGCACTACGAAGTCGAGTTCGGAATCAGTATGTAGCGGTAATTGAAATGATGACTTTCGAAACATGATGAGCGCTTATTTGTCCCCTGCAGTACGAGTTAAGTTTATACCCATACTGCCAATTTGTGTGACTTGTCGATTCCTCATTGACATGAAGTGATGAAGCAAAGTAAACGAGAGCAAAGCATGCTGATGTTCTTGTGAGCAAAATGATCGCCCTTTGTTCGTTTGAGTTGGCTTTTTAACCATTTGAATAAAAGAGACTAATTTTTTGTTGACCAGATAAATTAATCCGTTAAAGTACGCCTCGTTCTCACGGCAAAGGCCGCAGAGACAGATGGTGTCTAACCCATCGCATGATTGCGTTGCCCTGGTGGTGGAATTGGTAGACACAAGGGATTTAAAATCCCTCGGCGTTCGCGCTGTGCCGGTTCAAGTCCGGCCCGGGGCACCATCAAAATCTTTGGTGACAGAGATAAAAAATCAGAAAGGCGCCTTGGCAGAGTGGCTATGCAGCGGATTGCAAATCCGTGGACCTCGGTTCGACTCCGGGAGGCGCCTCCACTATTTCTAAAAACCGGCCTTGTGCCGGTTTTTTACTATCTGGTATTGTCAAACTATTCTAATACACATTTATTATTGAATAATTAATTTTTGTACAAATACCAACCTCAATTATCAATTAATCATTCTTTAACTAGTTTTCCCGAATTGCTATCTATAGCGTCATATTGTCACGTGATTTTAGTTCAATACTGAAAATAAAGTTGCACATATATCCTGCTTGTTTCTCTATATGTCTCTAGTTGATATTGCACTGTGTCGCTCAGTCTGTCTTTTAATCGAGTATAAAACTAGGTGAGCAAAAAAATTTTCACCACTTTAATTTAACGTAAATTTAACAACTAAAGGTGGATAATATTACTCATGAGTTGTTGAGGTATATTATTAGAATGACTCGTTATTAAGTTAATGAATTTAAAGGTTATAATTTTATGCGATGAAATTGAGGTTATTTTAGTTCAATTTCTACTTGTTTGATTTTTAATGATTTAAATTGTCTGTAGTGCAAGTGATTTATTAAATTCATTGTTGAATACAAAGGTTTTTCATATAAAACAATCATAAGGTTATTTTAAGTAACTGACAAAAATGGACAAATTTATTATTACACAAACTTAACCTAAATTACTTATCGCTCTGGTTGAATTTTGACCGGTTGCTTTGCTATGATTCCGGCTCTTATATTTTTGGTGGTTATCCTTTTATAACCATGTTGATGTATATAGGAACATATTTGGCTTTATAGGCTAGGGCATTTTATTGCCTAAAATTTATATTATTTTACCCTGCCATTTCTGCTTATATTGGCGGGAAGGTGAACTAGTTATTAATTTAAAATTAGGTGAAGCAGTGATAAAAAATATTAAAATAAATAGAACACTCCTAAATAAAGGGTTGTCATTTTTATTAGTAATATTCGCTTGTTTACAGAGCATCCATTACGCCAGTGCAGCAGGAAGTACGACGGGACAGCAAAATACATTGGTTATCCTGCTGAACTTCAAAGAAAACCCAAATGAGCAGCCATTAACTTTGTCAGAGGCAAATAATCTAATCTTTGGTACAGTGAATGACTTCTACCGTGAAAGCTCTTTTGATCAAATGTGGCTGTCTGGGAAAGTCGTGGGTTGGTTTAATCTACCGTTGTCTAATCAGGTTTGTGACTTTACCGCTGTTCAAGATGCAGCGGATCAAGAAGCCATCGCTGTGGGAGTGAAGCTTGAAGAGTACGATCGTATTGTTTACTTGATGACAAAAACGGCATGTGGTGTCGCTGGATCGGCAACTATTGATGGCATGCCTTCACGCGCGCACATCAATGGTGATTTTTCTCCGATGAATATCGCTCATGAGCTTGGACATAACTTTGGTTTGCATCACTCTCGTGCTCTTGATTGTGGCGAGCATACGCTTTCAGACAACTGTACGTTGCGTGAATACGGTGATACCTATGATGTAATGGGTGGTCCAGACATCGGCTATTTGAATACTTTCCAGCGCGAGCGACTAGGATGGCTAGAGGGAGAGCACGCCTCAAAGACACTGGAAGTTACTCAAAATGGTACTTACTCCATTGCGAATTACGAGACGACTAGTGAGCAGCCAGTTACGATAAAAGTACCTCGTGGTACTGATCCTTCTACAGGTGCAAAAAAATGGTTTTACATTGAATACCGCCAGTCTATTGGGTTTGACGACTTTTTAGATGCTCGTTCTTACTCGTTCTATCGTGGGGACGTTACGGATGGCATCATCATTCGAAGCGCTGTAGAAGGTGATGGGCGCAGCAGTAATCTGCTTCACTTTAAAACTGATTCTGAATATCGTGCGGTTTTTGGCCGAAATGACTGGTTTGACCCATCTATGCCGGTCGGTGGTAGCTATACTGACCCAGACTCAGGTGTAACATTGAGTTTGGTGAGTGCAGCGAACGGCATCGCCGAAGTAAGCGTTGTCTTTGACGGCTCTGACAACGGTAATATCGGGACTTGTACTGTTAATGCTCCATCAGTGGCTGCGAAAGCTGCAACAAACAATTCGGTTGCCGCCGGCGATGAGGTTCAATATCAGGTCACTATTACCAACAAAGATAGTGCAGATTGTTCAGCGAGCAGTTTTTCTGTAAACGCGTCAGTGCCAACTGGTTGGAAAGCAAGCAGCAATGCAATCACGCTAGCAGCAGGTGAAACCGGACAAGTAATGATATCAGTCGTATCTTCGGTTGAGGCTAGTGATAAAGACTATGCTTTGAAGATGATCGTGACGCATGGAGAAGACTCAAGTCTGCAAACCGCAGCATCCGTGAATTACTCTGTAACCAATGAAATCTCGCCATCACCAGAGCTCGTTGCTGTTGATGATCAGGTGACTATATCTTCGAAACAGTCGGTGATTATCGATGTGATGGCAAACGATGTTGTTGGAGAGCAAAACTCTGCAAGCGTGGTTTCTTTTACTAGACCAAGTAAGGGGCGACTAGAGCTGTTATCAGATGGCACCCTGCGTTATACACCTGAGAAGAAATTCAAAAATAACGACAGCTTTACCTATACCATAGGTGATGGTCAAAGCAGCTCGACCGCTCAGGTCTCAGTGAAGTTAGAGTCCTCATCTGGTGGCGATTCTGGCAACTCTGGTAACAATGGGAAAGGTAAGAATAAATAGAACGGTATAGTTCGAAAGAAAACGCCTGACGAGTTAACGTCAGGCGTTGTTTTATTAAGTTGTAAGTAGACCTTATTCAGGGCAGCTAACAGGCTCTGGACAAGTTGGACATAGCGTACATTCTGCAGACGCTGTTATCGCTTCTACGACAACATTACCGAAGATAGTTTCACCACTCGCATCCACAGTATCTGTAAACGCTCTGACTTCTTCACCCGGTAATGGAAGGCCTTCACCATCTCCTGGGATTGGCTCGTAGTTACCAGTAAAGTCGTAACACTCAGCAGGCGCAAGCATACCAACCTGGATTGGATTCGAGTCTTTGTTGTCGATTACGACAATGCCGTCAATGGTGACATTGGAGGTATTACATACACTACCACTGTAATTGACTTGAAGACCGTATTCATTAATACCAGTATCTTCAAATCGATTCACGACGACGACACTACAGTCTTTCTCTAGAGACAATGAACCAGGGATGTTTTGGCTTGGGCATTCCCAATCTGCGTTGTCAGAAACCGCAACACCACCACCAGTTTCAAGTGCTGCGCTTACTTCTGCATAGTTAGTGATACCGTTTTGGTCAATAATAAACGAACCATTAAACTCTTGCGTTTGTCCAACGGCGAGCATCGCTAAATTGAACACATGGTCACCAGCAGCCATATCGTTGTCAACGGCTGTAGTGTCTGTTGCCACAACATCATACAATGCAAAGTCACCGGTGTTTTCTACAGTGAGTTTATAGTTGTATTTCAAAGTGTTACCATTGACAATATCACCAAATGTACAAGTTTTAGTGATTTTAATGTCTGGTACGCCTGGTGTGTAACAGAATGAAATATGACTTAAGCCATAGTATCTACCATTTTTCCCTACAGGTGAATGCAGCAAGGCATCATCTTGATACAATAATCCATCTGTGAAGTAGTTATATAGGTTTCCGTCAGGGCCACCTTTAACAAAGATAGCTTGCATAATCACAGGGCTATCACCTTGATCCCAACTGAAGGTTTTTGCCCCAGGTTGTTGATCAATAACCACTTCAAGCATGCCATCACCGAAAGTGCCGTCTGTAACTGGCTCAAGCTTGTATTCTATCAAACCATCGATCCCTGGAAGTAATTGTTGACAGGTGTTATTCCCTTCAACAAATATTGGTTGCACGCCTCGGCTTGAAGGGTCGCCAGCGGATGCGTAAACAATTTGAGAGCTCAGCACTAAGCTAACCGCTATGACCCAAGTAAACAGCTTAAACATGCTGCTGATATTGATCGCTGTAAGTATATTCTGGCTACATAAAGTGGAACAACGGTAACTCTTATTGCCCCACCAAGAGTTAAATATGGTTTTCATAAAACCTCCTTGTGTAAGTGGGCTCGCTACGTCCTTGAGCCCACATACGTGATAGTTTTCTCACAGAGTTAAACTGCGTCGGTTGACTAGCATAGAGTGTTCCATATTTAACCTTTTGTATTTGTTGGTTATTTTTTATTTTTGTACAGAGGGGTGAACAGTTTGTTTATATTTTCATAAATGGTTGAGCTAAAACTTATTCGCTAAACTACTGAATATGTTTTAGTTAAATGAGTATTCAATTAGATGTGTAAAGGATGTAACACTATGCAAACAGGTGTTACACATCACCTTCACATTAGTTGGAGCAGGTGAGTAAGCGTCTATTTCATATTCATAGTGGACAGTTTCAATACCGTCGTTTTTGTGCACCTGTCACAGGTGTAAACAATAAAGTGTCAATCTGTAACATTATCCTAGAACACGTATATATCTTTGTTATCGTAGGTTTTTTTGTCTCTTTTGTTTTCTTTCTCTTTCTTTAAAATTGAACACTCTGTTCATTCTCTTCGCTGTTGAAAATATTTAGTTTAATAAAATCATAACCTTAAGTAGTGGCATGCTCTATGCGTTATACAAGCCGAAACGAAAGTTGTATCTCGCTTTCACTCTTTCTTAAAAGGCAATTAATGACATAGGGACCTTCGTCTAGCTTTAGAAGCGTTCTAAGGAGTAGGTTATGAATTCTTGTAAGTCAGGTATCTGGCATACGATGAAGAGCTTTCTTTATGCAATATTTACAAGTTTGCTAATAGGTAGCTCTGCATTTGCAACACCAACAGATGGCGTATTTGAGTTAGAAGCAAATGCTAATGCGATAGATGACTCTGGAGTGGGAGCTCCAGATGACTGGTCAACGCCGCCAAACAGTGGTGGAGCATTAGTATTTAGCTTTGAGAATGACACGGCAACACCGGATACAATCTTTACTGGTGGTAATAAAGACATCAAAGACATACCAGAACTCGGTTGGAAGACTGGGACGGTACTCGATAAAGGGGATATTCTTCATGCGTATGCAGCGGCATACAACATTAATAATGACCTTGTACTCACCTTTGGTGCAGACCGCTTTGGTAACAGCGGTGATGCCTTCTTAGGTTTTTGGTTTTATCAAGACTCAGTCAGTACAAACCCAGACGGTACATTCACTGGTCAACATATTGCTGGCGACCTTTTGATTCAGGTGAATTATTTGCAAGGGGCAAATGAGGGGCCAGAAATTTTGGTTCTTGAATGGGACACAACTTGTGCGAAAGCTGATAACAATAATCCACAAGATGGTCAGTGTGCTGCGACAAACTTACGTTTGAAAGTTAAGACAAATGCACTGTGTTCACCGGGCGCGCAAGATGTGTGTGCTTCAACCAATACAACTGACTCACCTGCACCATGGGCGTATACGCCAAAAAGTGGTGTCGAAAATGTCTTCCCTCCAGAAACCTTCTTTGAAGGTGGTGTAAACCTTACTGAACTTCTACAAACAGACACCTGTTTTAGCTCATTTGCAGCCGAAACAAGAGCATCAAGCAGTATTACCGCTCAGTTGAAAGACTTCGTGGTTGGTGACTTTGAGTTGTGTAGTGTTGATATCACCAAAACATGTAATCAAGCGGTCGTGAATGATACAGAAGATGGTTACGTTTACTCATACAGCGGCGACGTGATTAATGATGGTGTTGGTACGCTATACGATGTTGTTGTAGAGGATTTAGAAGCAGGTACTACACATAGCTTAGGTGCCATTGCTTCAGGTGACAGTGCTTCATATAGCGGCAGTTTTGAAAGTACAAATAACGGTCTAACTAATACGGTAAGAGTCACAGCAGCTGCGACTCCGGGTGGCCAAGCGACCATTACTGATACCGCAAGTGATCCATGTGAGTCATTGAGCTTGTCTCCAATGATTAGTGTAACGAAATCATGTGAAAGCGGCTTCAAACTTACTGAAAACGGTATCATTGCAGAAGTGAGCTTCTCGGGAATGGTATGTAACACAACGCCTGGACTTACTTTAGTGAATGTTTCTGTTGTGGATGACTCAGGTACGCCTGAGGATACTTCTGATGACGTGAAAGTGGTAGATAATATCGAACTCGCTTCAGATCAATGTCAGTCTTATACTGGTAGTTATATCCCAACGGCATTTAGCAATGCAGAAACACAATCTTTCCGTGATACTGTGACAGCGGTTGGTTTCTTGAAAATCGATAATACTCCAGCGACGAATACAGCTTCTGCAGACTGTGACATTTGTCCTGCACCAAGCAACTAATTGACGTCTTGTGAATAAAAAGCCTGGAGTATTCTCCAGGCTTTTTCATATTGAATTGCGTGATTTAGTTCGGTTTCCCTTTACCGTTTCCACCACCATTCCCACCAGAACTCGATTGTAAGGTGATGCTAATCGTCGCGGTTGAAGAAGATTGACCGTCACTGATCGTATAAGTGAATGAATCATTATTCTTAAACTTCTTCGAAGGTATGTATTCAATGGAGCCATCGCTCAGTACACGGGCGCTGCCTTTGTTTGGCTTAGCGACCGTAATTGCAAGAGAAGTCGATTGTTCAAATGAGTCATTATTTAACTGTTGGATGCGAACGACGGATTTATCACTGATCGTTACGCTATCATTCACCGCTTCAAGTGGTGACGTTGACTCAGATAACACTGTGTAAGGTAGCTCGGTTTTGGCTGGTTGTTCATTTTCAGCATCTATAACGTCAACGGCTATGCTGTAAGAGTTCGGTTGAGCATCGCTGTTTGACGTAACCATGACCGTCGTTTCTGCACTCATGCCGGAAGGAACCGTCAAGGCACTTGCGTCATAATTCCATCCGTTAGGAACGCTTAAAGCTGTTGTATAGGTCGCGTCTGCACATTCTGTATTGTTCTGGTTCGTCACTTTTAGATTATACGCTAATGTTTCTCCGGCATTAGCATCAGAACCTGAAAGTGGGGTTAGAGAGAGTAGAGGCGATGTCGCAACGCATTGCCCTGATTCACCACCAAATATGACACTGACCTGTGCGTTTTGACCATTAGCACTTTCCAAAGTAA
This sequence comes from Vibrio sp. Vb0598, assembly GCF_033338935.1. Lineage (NCBI taxonomy): Bacteria > Pseudomonadati > Pseudomonadota > Gammaproteobacteria > Vibrionales > Vibrionaceae > Vibrio > Vibrio sp. Vb0598. The sequence continues at coordinate 20,262 of NZ_JAWOTP010000012.1, forward strand.
TCGACACGCCTGTTTTTGGATCGGTGAACGTTCCACCGATTGGAAGAGCGGGGTCTTCCCAGTCATTACTCCCAAATAATTGTTTGAAAGTGGAGTCAGGCTTCATGTGTAGCAAGCGGCTACTTTTAAGATCACCGTCTGTCGCTAGGCGCACAACCACACCTTCTGTCACATCTTGGCGGTATACGATGTACGAACGGTCACGTAAAAAGCTGTCGTAGCCAAGAGCTTGTCGATATTCAACGTAAAACCATTGGCGCTGGCCTGTAATTGGATCGGTACCTCTTGGGATTTTTAAAACTTTTGATGAAGTACTTTCAAAGTCTTCATAGGCATCAATAGAGTAAACACCATCACTAGAAATGATTTGAGCAGGGGAGGTCTGCCACCCTAAGTTTTCCAATTGGAAGGCGCTAAAGTAACCCATATCGTAGTTACCCATTGTATCGTAGCTATCACCGTACTCTATGACACGGCAATCACCAGCCAACGTACCGTCTTTACAGTCGAGTGCGGAAGCGTGATGCAATCCAAAATTATGTCCTAATTCATGGGCGATAACTCGAGGCTCGAAAACCGCATTTATTGACGCTCTAGAGGGAGTTACTCCTTGACTACCAGAGCCTTCTGATGCACATCCAGTTTTGGTTGTTAAGTAGATAAAACGGTCATAGTTTGATAGTTGATATCCCGCAGTTTCAGCCATTTTGTTGGCTTCCGCAGCTACAGCATCATCATCGCAAATTTGGTTTGATATCGGCAAGGTGAATGTTCCAGCAACATCACCAGTTAGCCAAAGTTGCCCCTGGGACATTTGCGAATAGAAGTCGCTAACGGTATTAAAAACAACTTGATGGGCGTCTTCTTTAGAGATCGGGATCTCTTGAGGGTTTTCTTGGAAATTGACGAGTACAACTAATGTTTTTTGTTCACCACTAGCCACTTGCTCAACATAAGCCTCTGATGAAAAAGAATATGCTGACACGAGGGTTACAAAGCCAAGAGCTAGCAAGCGTAAATTTGACGCAACAAAACCCAATTGAGGGAGGATGACCTTCTTCAATTTATATACCTACTTAATATTTTGATATTAAATGAAATTACAAATTCATAATGTTTTAAATAAAATAAACAACGAGCTCTACCCAAATAGAACCAGTAATTATCAAGTGTGCATTATGTTTTATAAAGTTTGTTTTATATTTGTGTGTGTTTATTACTTTTAAACACGAGGCGAGATATTATCAGAAGGGGTGGTTAAAATTCAACCATGCATTTCGGTTTTTATAAGTTCATGAATTATAATGTTTAACTAATTTTTACTGGTGGTTTTTATAAAAATAATAAGAGACAATATTGTATGCAACAAAAGTAGTTACAAAGACAGTAGTAATATTACACCGTGTAGTATGCAACACTCTTAATTGTTTGTTATTTCTTTTGTTTTATATATAAATTACTTATTAAAAATAAGATGCTATCAATTCCATAGAGAAAATTGTCAAATTAAAGAAATATTAATTTCAAAAAACAAGAGACTTATTATATCTGGATATAGGCAACGCCATTTTTGCCATTTTTCTTTATCTCATACATTGCATGATCGGCTTTTTGATAAACTTCATTAAACTGTTGTTTTCCTTTATCAAATAGACAAACACCGATGCTCATTCCAATCGTTACTTTATTTAAGTCCTGATTTATCACAGGAATGATGGAACTTAAGAGTCGATCACAAAGTTGAGATATTTCTTCTTGATTTGAATAAGAGCTTAAAACGACAAACTCATCTCCTCCTATGCGTCCGACTTGAGACTTGCTTGGCGCAAGCTCTGTTAAGCTATTGGCTATATTAATGAGGAGAGTATCACCAGTATGATGGCCTAGCTGGTCGTTAACTGCTTTAAAATTATCTATATCAACAAACACTAAGGCAGACTGCTGAGACGGCTTGGTTTGAGGTTGATGATTAAAGTTTTCCTCAATTGCTTTTCTATTTAATAGTCCGGTCAATGGATCACTCGAAGCTAACTTAGCCAGTTGCTGCTCATATCGCTTTTCTTTTGTAATATCGATATGAGTGCCCATCATGCGCAGTGGTTCGCCATCAGAACCATACTCGACGATGCGCCCTCGATCGTAGACCCAACTATCACTGCCGTCTTTATGAATCATGCGATGAACTACCTCATAAAGGTCGGTTTTGCCAGCTAGGTGATCTTCAAATGCACCCACCGCAAGATCATAATCTTCAGGGTGGAGATTGTTTTTCCACGTTTCAACCGTCGCGGTTAACTCATGGGGCTGATAACCTAGCATTTTGCCCCACTGCATGTTGAATATCGTCAAAGTACCTGAAGGAATATGCTGCTCCCACAAACACAGTCCATTACTGTCGAGTGCAGCATTCAACTTTTCTTGTAGTCGCGCATTCTTCCGCTTCAGCTCTTCATTTTCTTTTTCTAAGCAGGCAATTCGAGTTAGATATTCTTCCATTTTGCGCATAATTTACGTCGTTTTCGGAGCGACAATATACGAAAAATACTTTGCAATTTCTATGATTGAGCTTGGAGATATAAGTATTGAATATGAGGTAAATAATAAAGAATCGGTGATGTTACTTAAGAGCAGCAAAGTAAATGCTTGGAAAACAAAGAAGGAAATAGGGGGTAAGCGAGGGGCTCTCCTGGTGCAAAGTCTTAAATGGAGGCCTTTGCACCGGGACTACTGAGGGTTAGCGGTTTAGTGCACCACAACGCTCAGGTTGGTATGTGATATCGACAATTTCAATTGTCTTCACTTGATTATTTGGCATTGGCCATTCAAGTTTTTGGCCGACAGACAAACCGATCAGTGCGCTGCCTACGGGCGCAAAAATAGAGATATCATCACTGCTTTTCAGTTCAGAAGGGTAAACCAGTGTCTTTGTCATGGTTCTATCTTCACCTGAAAATTTAAACTCTACAGTCGAGTTCATCGTGACCACGTTATCTGGCATTTGTTCTGGCTCAAGAACTGTTGCTCGGTCGAGCTCTGCTTCTAATTCCACAAGCTCCGCTGCGATGTTTGGCATTTTATCCAACAAGGCTGTGATTCGGTTCATATCTAAGCTTGAGATGTAGATAGAATTGTTTTCTGACATTTTATGACTCCCAAATAAAAGGCCGCCTCACAAAAATGGGACGGCACTCTATATGTCAATTACGGTATCAATCATATGGACGCTATTCCATATGAACTAAACCTGATTTTAGTCTTTATAGTGCGACTTAGCTAGTAAAAAATTTTTGTTGTGAAGCTTGATTTTTCTAAATCTTTCAATCACTTCAGATATTGTTCTCTGATCACCTTGAAACGGTGAAGTCAAGTGAGTGCGTCGTTTAGAAGCAAAGCAGGATTTATCGTAGGTGTGCTCGGTTTCGATGGTCAGCCTAACTTCATAAAAGCAAAACGGTATAGTCCGTTGCTAGCATGGCTTCGGTTATCTCAGTTTGTTAAAACTACCAATATCCGTTAATAAATTACTTTTTATTTCGCAATAGTCAGATAAATACGTTCATCTACCCCTTTAGGGTAGTTTGAAATTGTAATTGATTTACATCATGTATTAATTTTCTTTCACAATTAACAATGAGCTCAGTGATAAGAACCTAACCCTTAGGAATTATAATGAGCAAGTTGAAGCTAGTAGTCATCGGTAACGGTATGGTAGGGCACCGTTATATTGAAGACTTAGTCGAGAAAGCTGATATGTCTAATATGGACATTACGGTTTTCTGTGAAGAACCTCGTGTCGCATACGACCGTGTGCACCTTTCCTCTTACTTTTCTCACCATACTGCAGATGAACTTTCTTTAGTAAAAGAAGGCTTCTACGAGAAACACGGTATTAACATGCTGATCGGCGAACGCGCGATTAACATCAACCGTGAAAACCGCATTGTTTACTCAAGCACTGGCCGTGAAGTTCAATACGACAAGCTGATTCTTGCTACTGGCTCATTCCCATTTGTTCCACCTATCAAAGGTCACGAAAGCAAAGACTGTTTTGTTTACCGTACTATCGAAGATCTTAAAGCGATCGAAGCGTGTGCGAAGAAGAGCAAATCAGGCGTTGTTGTCGGTGGTGGTCTGCTAGGCCTTGAAGCAGCAGGCGCACTGAAAGCACTGGGTGTAGAAACGCACGTTGTTGAGTTCGCGCCAAAACTAATGGCTGAGCAACTTGACCTGGCTGGTGGTAACCAGCTTCGTCAAAAGATCGAGCGTATGGGCGTGAACGTTCACACCAGCAAAAATACGCTTGAGATTGCGCCAGAAGGCACAAACGCACGCAACGTTATGCGTTTTGCTGACGGTTCAGAACTAGAAACAGACTTCATCGTATTCTCTGCAGGTATTCGTCCACAAGACAAACTAGCACGCCAAATGGAGCTAGAAGTGGCACCTCGTGGCGGTGTTGCTATCAACGATCATTGTCAGACTTCTGATGAGAACATCTACGCGATTGGTGAGTGTGCGTCTTGGAACGAAATGTTCTACGGCCTTGTTGCTCCTGGCTACAAGATGGCGACAGTTGCCGTTGATCACCTACTAGGTAACACAGAAAGCAAATTCGAAGGCGCTGACATGTCTGCGAAGCTGAAACTTCTAGGTGTAAAAGTAGGTTCAATCGGTGACGCGAACGGTCGTACTGAAGGTTGTAAGAGTTACGTTTACCAGAACGAAGAACAAGAAGTCTACAAACGTCTTATCGTTTCTAAAGACAACAAGAAACTGCTTGGCGCGGTTATGGTTGGCGATACGTCTGACTACGGCGACCTGCTTCAACTTATGTTGAACGAAATCGACCTACCAGAACACCCAGATGCGTTGATCCTTCCTGCACACGCAGGCGCTGAGAAACCAGCACTAGGTGCAGATGCTCTACCAGAAAGCGCAGTGATCTGTTCTTGTTTCGACGTGACAAAAGGCAAGATCGCACAGGCGGTTGCTGATGGTAATCATACGCTTGCTGACATCAAAGCAGTGACTGGCGCAGGTACAGGCTGTGGTGGTTGTATTCCTCTAGTGACGTCTGTTCTAAATGCTGAGCTTGCTAAATCTGGTATCGAAGTGAAGAACGACGTGTGTGAGCACTTTGCATACTCACGCCAAGAGCTGTTCCACCTAATCCGTATTGAAGAGATCAAAACGTTTGATGAGCTTCTAGAGAAATACGGTAAAGGTTACGGCTGTGAAGTTTGTAAACCACTGGCTGGTTCTATCTTGGCTTCTTGCTGGGGTGAGCACATTCTTAAGCCACAACTGGTTAAGCTGCACGACACGAACGATAACTTCCTAGGTAACATCCAAAAAGACGGTACTTACTCTGTTATCCCACGTATGGCGGGTGGTGAAGTAACACCTCAAGCACTGGGTGCGTTAGCGAACGTTGCAGCAGAATACAACCTATACACCAAAGTAACCGGTGCTCAACGTATTGGTCTGTTTGGTGCTCAAAAAGACGATCTTCCAGAGATCTGGCGCAAGCTTATCGACGCTGGTTTCGAAACAGGTCAAGCGTACGCAAAAGCACTTCGTATGGCGAAGACCTGTGTTGGCTCAACGTGGTGTCGTTACGGCGTTCAAGACTCTGTTGGTCTGGGTTCTTACATCGAGAACCGTTACAAAGGCATTCGTACACCTCATAAGATGAAGTTCGGTGTTTCTGGCTGTACTCGTGAGTGTGCGGAAGCACAAGGTAAAGACCTTGGTATTATCGCGACTGACGCAGGTTGGAACATGTACGTATGTGGTAACGGTGGTATGAAACCTCGTCACGCAGACCTACTTGCAAGTGACCTAGATAAAGAAACGCTAATCAAGTACATCGACCGCTTCATGATGTTCTACATCCGTACTGCTGCGCCACTACAACGCACATCAGTTTGGATGGAAAACATGGAAGGTGGCGTTGACTACCTACGCGAAGTGATTGTTAACGACAAACTTGGCATCAACACTCAACTAGAAGCTGACGTAGCGAAGCTTGTAGACGAGTACGAGTGTGAGTGGACTGCGACCATCAACGACGAATCACAACTGACTCGTTTCGCGCACTTCATCAACTCTGACAAGCGCGATGAAAACGTCGTGTTTGTACAAGAGCGCGAACAGCACCGCCCAGCAACCTTCACGGAAAAACACCCTGAAGCGAAAGGCGACATCCTACACGTAGCGATCACTGAAGCATAAGGGAAGTTTGATTATGTCATTTGAAAAGATTTGCCAAATCAGCGACATCGTACCGGGCACGGGTGTTTGTGCTTTGGTTAATGGTCAGCAAGTTGCGGTATTTCGCCCAACACAAGCAGAAGAAGTGCTGGCGATCAGCAACACAGACCCGTTCTTCCAATCAAACGTGCTTTCTCGCGGTTTGATCTGTGAGCACCAAGGCGAGCTTTGGGTGGCAAGCCCACTTAAGAAGCAGCGCTTTAACCTGACAACAGGTGCGTGCATGGAAGACGAACGTTTTAGCGTGAAAGCGTACAAAACGCGTGTAACCAACGGCGAAGTAGAAATCTCTGCGTAAGCTTGGTTTTCATTCCCTCCTCTTAGGGGGAGGGAATGAACTGAAACCTAGATTCAATAGACAAAGGCTTTCCAAGCATCATCTCAGGGGAACAGGGAAGCGAGGTGTTGTAGATAGCGTTCAGGTGTCAACGGGAAGCCTTTCTCTATTCAATCTTTAACTTTTTAACTTTCAATTTTGGATAAGGACACATTCATGTCTACTGATTTTAAGCCTGCAGAATTCGTGCAAACCATGATCAATGTTGGTGAAGCGAAAACTAATACAAGCACGCGAGACCTTCTGCTTCGCGGTACGATGGCTGGCGTTATTCTTTCGCTTGCGGTGGTGGTTGCTATTACCGCGATTGTACAAACGGGTATCGGTCTTGTAGGAGCACTTGTTTTCCCCGTTGGTTTCGTAATTCTAAGTGTGATGGGGTATGACCTAGTAACCGGTGTTTTTGGTCTAGCGCCTCTGGCTAAGTTTGCTAACCGTCCGGGCATCACTTGGGGTCGTATCTTCCGTTGTTGGGGTCTTGTAGGCTTGGGTAACCTTATCGGTTCTCTGATCGTTGCTTACCTAGTGGCTATCTCTCTAACAGGTAACTTCTCTCTAGAACTGAATGCAGTAGCGAAGAAATTTGTGGCTGTTTCTACCGCGCGTAGCCTTGGTTTTGAAAACATGGGTATGGACGGATGGATCACGTGTTTCGTACGCGGCATCTTCTGTAACCTAATGGTATGTCTAGGCGTTATCGGCAACATGACAGCACGTTCAGTATCTGGTCGCGTAGCAATGATGTGGTTCCCAATCTTCATCTTCTTCGCTCTAGTATTCGAGCACACAGTAGTAAACATGTTCCTATTCCCACTAGGTATGATTCTAGGTGCGGATTTTGGTATCGCGACTTGGTTGAACTTCAACCTTATCCCAACCATCCTAGGTAACATTGTTGGTGGTCTAGTAATGACTTGTATTCCACTGTACCTAACTCACGCTAAAACTGCGCCTTCTATCAATGCTGAAGAAGAAGTAAAAGCGCAACCTGCAATGGCTAAATAACCATTAACGGGTAATTCGCTTAATATGGTCCCGCTTCTGGATGGGCGGGACTATTCTCTAACTAGATTTCAATTTTTAACTTTCACTTTCGCGACATATTTTATTGATTTAGCTATAAAAAGTAATAACTCCTTAGAGTGGTTTTAGCCCTAAGTGCATAACGCGAGTGTTACTCTTTATATCTAAATTTTTCGATAGGCGTTGATATGACAACTGTTAACTCATCTTTAAACAGCGGCTTTGTTTCTCTTGTTGGTGCAGGTCCTGGTGATCCTGATTTACTCACAGTAAAAGGCTTAAAAGCCATTCAAGCGGCTGAAGTTGTTGTGTACGACCGATTGGTATCAAAAGAGATTCTTGAGTTGGCCCATGCATCAGCAGAGATGATTTATGTTGGGAAAAAGCTCGATTTTCACTGTGTACCTCAAGATCAAATCAACCAAATCTTGGTGCAGAAAGCGCAAGAAGGTAAACGCGTTGTGCGCCTAAAAGGTGGGGACTCATTTATCTTTGGCCGTGGTGGTGAAGAGCTAGAAGAGCTAGCGGAATTTGGTATCAAATACGAAGTGGTTCCGGGTATCACAGCAGCAGCGGGTGCAACGGCTTATGCTGGTATTCCATTAACGCACCGTGACCATGCTCAAAGTGTTCAATTTATCACTGGTCATGTACAAAAAGATGGTCGTGAAATTGAGTGGCATTCACTAGCTCAGTCTAATAACACGCTTGTATTCTACATGGGTTTGAAGCAAAGCGGCCATATTATGGATAAGCTGATCACACATGGGTTAGATCCTGAGATATCATGCGCCATTATTGAAAACGGTACGCGCCCAGAGCAGCGCGTGTTCCAAGGAAAGTTGAACGAGCTATCGATCATGGCAGAGCAAGCCGTGAGTCCAGCATTGATTGTGGTTGGCAGCGTGACTCAACTTCACAACAAGTTGGATTGGTTCGCAAAGTAATACTGCCCAGAAGTGACTATATTTTACAGGGGCTTTGTTGCCTCTGCATTTCTTGCTTACGCATAGGCATTTGATCAATGAGGTTGTTGATAAACGGCCAGTCTGTTTCTGCGCCCCAACGGTGCTTTTCTAGACCATCTTTACCAAGCAAAATAGCAGTATGAGAGCCTTTTTCGACCGCATAAAGACGAGCTAGCATTTTTAGGTCGAACTCTTCTTTAAGCCAAGCAGGAAAGGTATAACCTTGTTCTGTAATGACCAGTGTGACTACATCTCTGTCTTCCAACTCACACTCATTCATAAGTGTTTCTAGCAAGAATTGTTTGACGTATTCATCATTTTCCGGCGCAAAGTAGAGCACACTTCTATGTGGCCAGTATTTGGAGTGCGCTGGATAACCAAATGCTGTCGATGACAAGATACAAGAAAGCAGTATCACTAGTAACTTTCCGCCCATGACAGTTCCCCTAGAAACCCAAATAACTTTTTATACGTTAAGTTTAGTGGAATTGGCTCATTGTGCTTTTTCCAAAACTGGCATAGGGTAGGCAGCAAATAAATTGAGCGTAGAAATAGATGAGTTCGGAAAGCAAACAAAAAATCGCCATTTTGGTTGATGTACAGAATGTGTATTACACCTGTCGCGAAGCGTATCGAAGCAATTTTGATTACAACCAGTTTTGGTATGTCGCCACACAAGGGAAAGAGGTGGTAAGTGCTCGTGCTTATGCCATCGCGAGTAACGATCCAAAACAACGTCAGTTTCATCACATTTTACGCGGTGTTGGATTTGAGGTGATGCTTAAACCCTACATCCAGCGTCGTGATGGCAGCTCGAAAGGCGATTGGGATGTGGGTATTACTCTCGATGCAATTGAAATTGCTCCCGAAGTTGAGGAAGTGATTCTAGTTTCGGGAGATGGAGACTTTAGTCTGCTAGTAGAGAGAATTCAGCAGCGCTTCAATAAAACGGTGACCGTTTATGGTGTACCTAAACTTACATCTCAAACTCTGATTGATTGTGCCGACAATTTTGTCGCGATTGATGACGATTTCTTGCTGTAGTGAATAGTGCAATAAAGAAAGGCGAGTCACTCAGGCTGTACGAAACGTACAATGACTCGCCTCTAATTTATCCTTGATTTGGCTAGTTACGAAGGAATGATCATTTGCCCTAGCAAGTAACCCAAGCAACACGCACCAATCACGCCGATTAAGCCCACAGACATAAATGAGTGGTTGAAGTACCACTTACCAATCTTAGTTGTGCCCGAGGTATCGAAGTTCACAGTCGCGATATCTGAAGGGTAGTTTGGAATAAAGAAGTAGCCGTATACCGCTGGCATCAAGCCGATAAGCAGCGCAGGTTCCAAACCTAAGCCGAGACCAACAGGCAACATCATGCGAGCCGTTGCAGCTTGAGAGTTCACCACAACCGACACAATGAATAACGCAAGCGCGAATGTCCAAGGATAGTTGGTTACCATCTCTACGATGCCAGATTTAAATTGAGGCATAGCGTACTGGAAGTAGGTATCTGACATCCATGCAATACCGAAGATAGCAATCGCCGCCACCATACCAGATTTAAATACCACCCCATTTGGTACGTCGCGCGGGTCAGTTTTGGTCGCAAGCAAAATGATACCGCCGAAGCAGAGCATCATCATTTGAATCACAACTGCCATGCTGATTGGCTTCGAGCCATCTACGATGGTACGAATGTCTGGCCACATTGCGATAACGACGATAACCAAGATAGAAGCAATGAACAGCAATACAGAGTTACGAGCACTTGTTGGTAGTACTTCATCAAGAGACGTTGCAGTTGTGTTGAGGATTTTTTCTCTCCACACAGGATCTTTCAAACGCTCTTGGTATTCTTCATCGTCGTCTAGTTCTTTACCACGCTTTAGGCTGTAAAGTGACATCAACAACGTACCGAATAAGGTTGCAGGTACAGTAACGAGCAGAATTGAGAGCAGAGTGATCTCGTGTTGAATATCAGAGAGTTGCGCCAAGTAGTAAACTACGGCCGCTGAAATTGGTGATGCCGTGATTGCGATTTGAGAGGCGACAGAAGCGGCAGCCATAGGACGCTCAGGACGAATGCCGTTTTTAAGTGCAACGTCGCCAATGATTGGCATGATAGAGTAAACCGCGTGACCTGTACCAAGTAGGAAGGTCATAAAGTAAGTCACGAATGGAGCAATAAGGGTGACGCGTTTTGGGTTCTTACGAAGCACACGCTCGGCAACTTGCAGCATGTATTTCAAACCGCCAGCGGCTTCAAGAATGGAAGCACATGTTACCACCGCTAAAATGATCAACATGACGGTGACAGGAGGAGAGGTTGGCGGCATCTTAAAGATGAAGACTTCAATCACCAAGCCAATTCCGGATACGACCCCAAGGCCTATACCACCATAACGTGAGCCGATATACAGCATCACGAGCAAAAATAGAAACTCAAGATACAACATGTGGATTTCCTTATTCAAAACAGAGGGCTACATAGCCAAATTACCTCTTTGTATTGTCTCGATATTCAGAAAGAAAATACTTCATGTTGTTCACAATCCGCTGGATAAGAAACAGCAATATTCAATTATTGGCAATAACTCACGCTACACAGGGGAACTGTTAACACAGTTTTATCAGGGTGTTTTTATGCTGTGTATTTTTGCGATCATGTGAGAGTTAAATGCGAAGAGGTTTAAGAGTTTGTTGCTATTCATCGCATACGTAACCAGACCTTACAGTTTCACAGAATGCGGAAATACAGTCATAACTAACCCTAAGAGTGCTTCTTTGTTATGAAAACGCAAAGGATAATAGTTTGCATTGCGATTGGTGCTTGGGTATAAAGGTGTCAGAATGACTACACCAACAATAAGCCATCATGTCTGAGCAATTTTTCCCGCAACTGTTTCAAACTTCGAGTGAGATTACACCTTACCTACACGGTGATATCGGCGAGATAGGGCAAGAAGCTATCCATATCGAGAATGATATCAACCCGATCATCCAAGGCCTTTACCAGCAAATCTCGGAGGCTCATCCGGAAGCGGGAAAAGCATATTGGTTGACAAGAACGTGGGATTTACTTTGTTGGCAGCCAGTTTATGTCGCATTCATCTCTATTTACGGTTACCACACGTTGCCAAACATTCGCGAGATAGCGCAGCACCTCAAACCTTGTTTTGTTTCTGGGTACCGATTCGCCGACGAAGCGTATATACATGGCGAGCCAGAAGCGTTGATAAAAGAGGCGGGGCGTCAAATCCGAGAACTGTTCGACTTCTATCAACAAGAGATGAGTCAATGGACACGCATTCGTCCTGGCTTCACCCATCAATTGATGTCGGACGGAATCATGGCTTGTTTAATTCGTCTCCAACAGCGCTTTCCGCAAATGACTAACTCGACACTTCAGGAGCATGCGGTCTTGTGGCTAAGCGCAATGGGTTTGGATGTTGATAATAGCCGCTCACTTCATGAGACGGAATCTGATCAGCCGCTAAAGTTAGTAAGAAAAAGTTGTTGTTTAGTCTATAAGTGTGAAGGCAGAAAGCTTTGTGCAGATTGTCCTCGTTTAGAGGAAAATCGACAGCTTATGAGCAAGAAGGTTCTTAATTAACATTTATTTAACTTGTGTAACAGTGCTCGATTTGAGAGTGAGAATAAGTATCATTGCATGCTCTTGTTGACAACAAAAAGATAAATACAATGATGAAAAGGACGTTTTCTTTCAATCTCATCGTACTTGCGATGAGCAGTGGATACGCAGTTAGCTCAATAGCAGCAGAAAATCTTCAACAAACATCGACTCCGAGCGATGAGCAATTGGTTGTTGTAGGCAGTGTGATGCCGAAATCGATCTCCGATATTCCAGGAACGGTTTGGTTTGTTGGCCAAGAAGAGATTGCTCAGCAATATCGTGCGGGCAAGACACTGGGTGATATTCTTTCTGCAACCATCCCTTCTTTAGACGTCGGCACCGGTGGTCGAACTAACTATGGTCAGAACCTTCGCGGTAGAGCAATGTTGGTAATGATTGATGGTGTCTCGTTACAGTCTTCTCGCCCGATTAGTCGTCAGTTAGACGCAATAGACCCATTCAACATCGAGCGAATTGAAGTACTATCTGGTGCAACCTCCATTTATGGGGCAGGCGCTACTGGTGGTGTTATTAACATTATCACCAAGAAAGCGTACTCGGATGACTTGTCGTTTGAATCCTACGTGAGTGGCACTACAGGTTTTAATAGCAGCGATGACTTTGATTACAAACTCGCTCAGTCTATCTCGGGTGGTAATGAGCGAATTACCGCTAGAGGTTCGGTTGTGTACACCGAGACACAAGGTGCATTTGACGCAAATGGCGACATTGTCACCCCAGACATTTCACAGGGCTCTTTGCAGTATAATTCAACGCTCGATGTTATGGGATCGACCGAGATTCAAATCTCCGATGCCAGCAAGTTAAACCTTGTCGCACAATACTATGACAGCCAGCAAGATTCGCCATACGGTTTGTACATTGTTAACAATAAATTTTTTGATGTACGAGAGGGGTTCGATTCCGACCGTGAACATGGTACAGAGCGAGTTCTCTTAAGTGCGAACTACGCTCACGACAGCGTATTCGGTCATCAACTGATAGGCGAGTTATCTTACCGTAGTGAAGACCAAACCTTTACTCCTTATTACCAAAGTGCCTCTCAACAAAAAACAGAAGTTTTTGCTGGGCGCTTAGCGTTAGCTAAAAGCTGGGAGTCATTCAAACTTGTTTATGGTGTCGATGCGTACTTAGACCGTTTTGAAAGTAACCAGGCTCTGTTCGATCCAACCATTGCGAACAGCTCTGGGAACTTAATTAATCGAACCTATGCCGAAGTGGGGCGTTACCCAGATGTTGATGTGGCGTCTTACGCAATGTTTGTCCAAGGGGATTACCAAATCAATCAAGATTGGTCAGTACAAGCAGGCTACCGCTACCAATACATGGACAATAAGATTGATGATTTTGTTGCCTATAGTATACAAAAGAAGATCGCATCGGGTAATGGTGTATCAGCGGATGCGGTACCAGGTGGCAGCACTGACTACTCAGTGAGCTTATTTAATTTGGGCACCATTTATCAGCTTAACGATGAATCTCAGCTTTGGGCGAACTTCTCTCAAGGTTTCGAACTCGCTGATCCTGCAAAGTACTACGGCCAAGGTAGCTACGATGCCGCGGATGCAAATGGTCACTACGCGTTGAACAATAGCATTAACGTATCTGACTCAAAAATGTCGGGCATCAAAACGGACAGCTATGAAATTGGTTACCGATTAGATACGGATACTGTCGCACTGCAAGCGGCGGGTTACTACTCGGTGTCGGATAACTCAATCAAGTATGACAAGAAGACGCTCCTAATCACCAATGTTGATGACGAGCAACGTGTATACGGTGCCGAAGCAAACATTAACTACTGGGTAAACCGTGATATTTTGTTAGGTGCATCAGGTCACTATGTGGTTTCTGAGCTGAAAACCAACGGTAAGTGGGAAGATCTAAGCGCGGGTAAAGCAAGTACATCAAAAGCGAACGCGTGGGCGGCTTACTATCAGGATGGCTATTCACTACGTCTACAAAGCCAGACGATGTTTGATTACGAAGATGACGCAAACAATAAACTAGATGGATACACTACGTTTGATCTTCTTGGTAACGTAACACTACCTATCGGGCAGTTAGGTTTTGGTATTCAAAACCTATTTGACGAAGACTACACAACCGCTTGGGGACAACGTGCGCAGATTCTTTATGCAGCACACTACGATGCAGCAGCGTACGACTACAAAGGAAGAGGTCGCACATTCACACTGAACTACAGTGTCGAATACTAAAGCTAACTATCTCCGAATATCAAAAAAGCCGCTTGAAGCGGCTTTTCTTTTAGGCTTGATCTGTCTGCGCTGTGTCTACAACGTTTTCCGTGTGTTCTGAAGCTTGGTTTTGCTCTTCAGCTTCCATTTTCGCGCGTTCAGCTTTGGAGATATAACGCGGCTTATTGCTCTTATGTAGCTTAGCGTTATGCTTCTTCTGCTTCGCTTTCAAGATCTGATTGATTTTCTTCTTGCGGTTCATGGTGGTGGTCCTTTAATTTAGCGAGGCAGGATAGTTACTTTTTTATCAAGTTACAACTAAATAAGCGCCGGTATCGGTCGCAAAATTCAAGTACGTTCCTATGTCCAATCATCTATCGAGTTTTAATGGAGCCCAAATGAAAACACTGTACACCGAACGTTTGATACTGCGTCTTGTGAGTGTAGATGATGCACCATTTATACTAGAACTTTATAACCACCCAGACTTCTACCGTTTTGTCGGAGACAAACAAATTCGTACCGAATATGAAGCGGCGCGTTACATAAAAGAAAACATGCTACGCATGCAACAAATTAAAGGCGTGAGTTTACTCGTTGTAGAGAAGAAAGAAGATGGGCAACCCATCGGGATTTGTGGGTTGGTTAAACGTGACACATTACAACACTATGATCTCGGATATGGATTTTTACCTTCCGCTTATGGCTACGGCTACGGAACGGAGTCTGCAACCGCAGTGCTGGAATACGCTAGAGAGGAAATGAAACTCGATAATTTGGTTGCCATCACCAACAATGACAATATTCGTAGTATAAGTTTGCTCAAAAAACTGGGCTTTGAGTTTGAACGAGTTGAGCAGCAATATGATAATGGCCGCACGTTAGAACTTTACACAATGATGTTGTGATTTTTGGATAGCGCATGAGCGATATTTTACTTGGCAAACTCGCCACTGAATTTAAGACAGTAAAAGCCATGGTAGAGGTTTACTGTCATGACCATCATGGAACAAAACGTGACTTATGCTCAGAATGTCGTGAGCTGCTTGAATACGCAGAAGTGCGCCTCGACCGCTGTCCTTATGGAGAGAATAAACCGACGTGTAATAAATGTCCGATTCACTGCTACAAACCAGAGCCGAAAGAACAAATGCGTTTGGTCATGCGTTACTCTGGCCCCAGAATGTTACTGAAACATCCCATCTTGGCGGTTCGTCATTTGCTTCATGAAAAGCGCATGGTACCGGAAAAGCCTGCAGCGAACGCGTCAAACCGTCACAAGCGTTTATCTAAACAAAAATGCGAAGAATAAAAAAACGAGGGCGACATGCCCTCGTTTTCGTTGAGTAGAAGCGGCGTGGTTAGAGGCCAGCGGCCATACGCTGCTTGGTTTTGCTCGCAGCAAGTAGCATGTATACGCCAGTCGCAACCAAAGCGGCAAACAAGTAGCCTAGCAAGCCGTGTTCTTGGCCCATGAATTTATCAGCGACAACAGGACCAGCAACAGAGCCGATGCTGTAGCTAAACAGCATGACTTGTGTCGCAGAGACAATAAAGCGTTCATCAAGTCCTTCGCAACCTAAGTTGATTGCAATCGGGTACAAGGCAAAAGTAGCTGCACCTAAAAAGAATAATGCAGCAGCCAATACCACGGCTGACGAGGAAATAAAGGTCATACCGATCGAAAAAATACCCAAAATACAGAAAAACGCCATTAGCACTGTGCGGCTCATATATTTGTTTAACGCAGTCACCATTGGTTGAACTAGCATGCCACCTAGAATCACTAGCGCCATCAATGTACCAATGTCTTGATGGCTAATTTTACGGTTAGTTAACTCAACTGGCATTAATCCGTAGATCGCGCCTAAGGTCAAACCTGAAACAACACAACCAATAATTGCTGCATGGTTTAGTTTGGCAATTTGCTTAAATGATAAAGCGGTTGATTCATGGCTGTTTGGCTGCTCACACTCAATGAACATTAGCACCAGCATCGCCATTAGGATCAACGTCGTGATCGCAATAAACGGAACGCCGCCACTTACGCCAAGCACGCCAATACCAAACTGGCCTAATGCTGAACCACCATAAAGCGATAGCATGTACAAGCTCAAACGTTTCGCACGCGATGCTTCGTCTCCAGACATTAGCCAAGACTCAACAATGACAAAAACACCAGCAACCGCGATACCCGCAATAAAGCGAGCGGCAAGCCACATCAATCCGTTAGCAAACACGGGCAGTGTGACGATAGTTAGCGAAAATACGGCCAAGCAACCAATAAACGCGTTACGGTGACCAACTTGACGTACGATACGTTCAATAAAAATAGCACCGGTTAATAAGCCGCCATAAAACACACTCGCCAACCAACTCGCGTAATCTGCTGAGATGTTGTATTCACCGAGCATGAGAGGGATCAAGCTCATTAAATAGCCCGAAGCCACCGCATAAAGAGACAGTGCGACGACTGGAACTGTAACTCGTGGTGATGCTGCAGGAACGACTGTGTTTTCCACTGTTTTGCGCCTATAAGTTAAATGAAATCTAAGGGTTATTCGGCGCGAATATGAGGCTAATAGTTAGGCAAGTAAAATGATAAATTTAAGTCGTTTCGATAAATAATATTTGTTAACTAGATAGGTTGATAAGTTGCATAAAAACGCCAACCTACAAACAAGGTTGGCGTGGAAGATTATTTAGTAAGTGCTTGATTTAACCATTGATCGAATTGAGTTTTAGGTAACGCACCATTGATCATATCAACGCGTTGACCATTCTTGAAAACCATAATGGTAGGAATACTGCGAATACCAAATTGCGTCGCAAGTTGTTGTTGAGCTTCGGTATCAATCTTAACAAAACGAGCCGTTCCGGCTTGCTCATGAGCAACATCAGAGAAAACAGGAGCAAAACCAACGCACGGGTTGCACCATGGGGCCCAAAAATCTACTACAACAGGCATATCACTTTGTAATAGAGCAGAAAAGTTATCTTGTGTACCTTCGATAGGTGAGCCGTCTAAAAGTGCACTTTTACATTTACCGCAAGTTGCAGATTCGGCAACGCGCTCATTAGGGACACGATTTAGACCGCCGCACGAAGGGCAGCGAGTTTTAAACGATGACATGACTTCTTCCTTTATTACGTATTGATGAAAACATGACTTACCAGTCAGCCTCATTATTTGTATACTTATTTTTTAACCTGCCGAAATAACGCAGCGCAGGTTTGTATTTGAGCCTAAGGTTCTAAGAAATTTTATTAAAATACAACAATAAATAGGTCTGCGATGACAAATTACTACGCTGAAATTACAGGTTGGGGGAAATGTGTTCCGCCAGCCGTGCTCTCTAACGATGATCTTAGCACTTTCCTCGATACTTCCGATGAGTGGATTCGTACCCGCACTGGTATCGAAAACCGCCGTATTAGTCATGTAAACACGTCAGACATGGCGACCGTTGCTGCTAAACATGCATTAGCTCGAGCAGGCGTCGATGCAACAGACGTGGATTTAATCATTGTGGCGACTTGTTCACCAGATTCATTGATTCCAAATATCGCGTCTAAGGTACAGCAGAACCTAGGTATTCGTGCAGCCGCTGCCTTTGACTTAAATGCCGCATGTACGGGATTTGTCTATGGCCTAGAAACGGGCACACGTTTGATTCAATCAGGTAACTATCGTAACGCGATCATTATTGGTGCGGAAAGATTGTCTTTCTACATCGATTGGGCAATGCGAGATACCGCTGTTCTATTTGGTGATGGTGCGGGCGCCGTTGTGTTATCAAGAACGGAAAAAGAAACGGGTTTACTACAGTCTCAAATCGGTTGTGACGCAAAAGGCCGCGATATTCTGTCCGTACCAAAGTTTGGTACTTGTATGGATCGCTTTGCGGAAGACAACGGTTACTGGGATTTCAACTTTGTAGGACAAGAAATTTTCAAACGTGCAGTAAAAGGCATGGGGCTAGCTGCGAAAACCGTACTGAAAGCATCACAGTTAACGACGGAACAAATCGATGTTGTGATTCCGCATCAAGCGAATATTCGTATTATTCAAACCTTGTGTGACCTGTCTGGAATTCCACACGACAAAGCGTTTGTTAACATTCAAAACTATGGCAATACTTCAGCTGCGACGGTGCCAATTGCATTGTGTGAAGCGGTAGAGCAAGGTCGAGTTAACCCAGGTGATAATATGCTTCTTGCTGCATTTGGTGCAGGTTTGACATGGGGTGCGGCAGTATTGAAATGGGGTGACCGCGTAACGCCAATTGGCGAAAGTGATGCGGTTCTGCCTGAATGTGAGCAATCCGCGTTAGAATTACTTGAGCGTGCCATTAAGCTGTGTAACGAACGCCGTCGCGACGAGGTGTAACGGACACTTTGCAAACATAAGATGAGTAAGGGAGCGCGAGGCTCCCTTATTTGATGATGTGTTCTACAGCTACCTGTAAAATATCTTACGACATAAAACCCAGGTTTGAATGAGTAAAATTACGGATGTTCGGGAACACGTATTCCAGTGCAGCGTTATCACTCACGCCCATCCACTGTGCTAGTGTTGAACCAACTTGATCAGCGGCAATTTTGGGTATGAGTCGGCCTTGAGAGTAATCATCGTTTCCGCCCAGTATGAGTTCCGGCCATGTACCGATAGGTTGTTTCCCATTTACCGCGCCTCCAATTAATAGTTGATGGCCACCCCAGCCATGATCGGTACCATCTCCGTTGCTCATCATCCGTCGACCGAAGTCAGACATAGTGAAAGAGGTGACTTGCTTGTTTAGCCCTAACCGTTCGACCGCACGATACATTGCTAAAAGGTTTGTTGCGAGATCCTCAAGTAACACTGGATGACGTGCCAATTGCGAATCGTGCAGGTCATACCCAGAGTGTTTAACGAAAAAGACTTGTCGTTGCTGCTTCAGGACATCTTGGCTTGCTATCAATTTGTACACGGTTTGCATCTGCTTGCCGAGCGTCGATGACGTAAACAGCGGCTCGTCAGCAATGTGGTTGAGTTGCTCGCTCAGTACACTACTCATTACCATCGACTCATCAACCATCAAATTAAAATGACCATTAAATGGATTGTCAGTTTGATGAGAGAGAAGGCGATCATAGATCCCCTTGTATAGCGGGTTATCAATCGCGGTAAGCTGAACTGCGCGATCTTTTTTCAGGACGGTTTGGCGGTGTTCCATTGCCCGTAACCAAAGCGAGTTGCCATGCACACTGTATAGCGGTGTTATTTCTGATTCAGAGTTTAATACATCCAACATTCTGCCAGCCCAACCAAGATTTTTAGACTCGCTCATTCCACCAAGTAACCAAGCGTCTGTTTGAGAATTATGAGAAAACAGTTGCTCGGGAAGTGATGCTTCACCTTGCTCAATAGCTTGTTTGGTGACGGGATGGTTGAGAATGCCACTATTGAGCACGATGCTGGCATCGCCTTGTTCGAAAACGGAAGTTAACGCATTTAACTTTGGGTGTAAGCCGAGCTTCACTGGGTGATTTGAGCTATCGACAGCACTTAAATTGATAGGGAGTATGTCTTCTTTGGCGACAGAGAGTGGCCCTCTGACTTTGGAATATTGACGATAGTGCGCCTCCGATAATGGCAGTATGGTGTTGAATGCATCGTTTCCGCCTGCTAAATACACACATATTAATGCTCGAAAGTCATTGGATGGCGCTGCGAGAGAGTAACCTGGCAGACTAAGAGAGGCTAGTGCGCCCATCGATAGCGTGCTTTGTATAAAATGTCGTCGTGAAATATCCATAATTCACTCCTAATCCTGAATATAGAATTCGTCGCCAGAAATGGCGGTAAATATCACTAGAGCGAGTTTTGTTGTTGGCACATAGTCCCCACGATAATCATTCAGGGCGGTGAGCATGAGCTCTTTCAATTCAGCAGAAGCCGTTCCAGCAAAGAAACGCTCGTTAACCAATTCGACTAAGGCACGGTGATCGTCCAGAAGAAGATAAAACTCGTTAAGATCGAAGTGGTAGGAATCACCACCTCCTCTACGAGTGCTGGTTAACATATAGTTGACCAAATCGGTATAAACAGACCAATTGAGAAGTTCATACTCTGGCGAGTTAATACCAGACTCCGTAAACTCGTTAGACGGCTGATAGTCTGGAGAGTAAAAATTAAACACGGAAGGAGAACGAAGCGGCCCTTGATTAGCGATGTTCATCATCGTTGTTGCGTCTTCGTAACGTGATCCTTTAATCGTAAAACCTGATGCTCGATGAAAATTAGTCAGGACCAGTATCGGTTCTTTCACTTTTATAGGCGGGGTATCCGTCATCCCTAATGCTTCAGGGTCGAGCAATATGGCTCGAACAACGGCGGTTAGATCGCCTTTTTCTCCTTCCCCATTGTTGTTAAATATCGTAGCAACACGCGCGACGTACTCTGGGCTTGGATTTGAACTGACCAAACGTTGGATAAGTAACTTTGAAACAAATGGAGCAACATTTGGGTGAGACATCAACATATCAATCACTTTTGAAAGCTCTTCTTGTGCGGTTAGACCCGATGGGATCACGTTCCCTAGAAATCGCTTCTCGCCGGTGTCGTGTCGCTGACTGATTACTCGCATCGGTTTCACGAATGCGATGTCGGAATTTTTCCATCCAGTTAATGCTCGCGCGAGCTCTTGAATATCAGTTTGATTGTACGTGGGGATAGGTTTGCCTGTTTCGTGGTTTAGCTTTTTACTGCCATCTAAATTGAGTTCATACAAACCGATAGTGAATAACTGCATTAACTCTCGAGCAAAGTTCTCATCGGGAAGCGTTCCTGTCGCACTATTTTCTTTTGCACTACCGAGCATAGACAAATAGCTCCCCATGACTGGATGGATGGAAACGTCATACAACAGGTCTCGGTAGTTGCCAAACGCATGCTCAACCAACAGATCGTAGTAATTCACTAACCCTGTAGGTTTGCTGGAAAGAACGCCGCCATAACGAGAAACGACTACGATCTGACTCAATGCATAAGCCGTTCGCTGTCTGAGCTGATCTTCAGCAGTAACAACAATCTGATACCAAGCATTTTCTCGGTTTGACTGTAGGCCTTTAGAAAAAGGCGTTTGATAAAGTGGTTGATGGTAGGTTGCTGGCAGGTTGATTTGTTTCTGTATCCAGTCCTCTAACCCGTTTTCCCTAACCTCATTAATTAACGCAGGAGTTGGTCCAAAAGAGGTTTGATAGAGAAAACGCGCAACGGTTTGATCGGATGGGGATTGCTGTATTTGTGCTGATACATTAGGCACATGGCTCAGCAATAAGATAGCCAATCCTAGTACCCAAGCAGAGATTTTATTTAGCTTCTGACGTCTCATAGTTAACTCGCTTACCCGAAGTAACGATTTAAGTCCATTTAACGGGAGTTATTAAGCTCTTTTGAGCTGTTTAGTAAATTTATGAAAATCAAGCAGCTGCATAGGCGAGTATAGTAGCTATAAGTGGTGAACAAAAAACTCAAACGATGAATTTGGTACTATAGTGCTAGAAGTTTTTGATGCTATTTTTTCTAAGATACTGATATTAAATATGGCCAATGAAGAGTAACAAGCAGAGATATCGCAATGGATATAGAAGGGGGACAGCTAAAGTACTGTTAACAAGAGATTGGTATGTTTGTTAAGGCTTAAGTTAGTTTCAAGAAATTATTGAGCCAATAAATAAAGTCCATTGGTTTGCACAAGAGAAAACCACACGGATGTTCTCTTGTACAAAGCAACAAAGGTTATTTTCGGGCAAGCTTATGGTGAGCACGAGAAAAGTGATCGGCACAAAATGCGCCCACGATCGAGAGTTCGCCAGCCAGACAAAGCGCAGCTGCGACTTCGGCTAACGCTTTCGCATTGCCGTTGCCGTGCAAACCCAAAATATCCAAACATGCTTTTTGCGTTGGAAGGCCAGTACCACCACCAACCGTCCCCACCATGATGTTTGGCAAGGTCACGCACGCGTACAAGTTGCCTTGAGCGTCTACATCCATACGAGTGATTCCAATGGCAGACTCTGCAACACAAGCTGCATCTTGACCACAAGCAATGTACAGCGCGGCAAGGGCATTTGCGTAATGCGCGTTGACGCCAATTGTCCCGCTGAGTAAACCACCCACCGTGGTCATTTTGCCAAATTGAACCATAGACTCCGGCGTCGTATGCAGATATTTTTCCACCAACTCAGCAGGAATGGTCACTTCGGCGGATACTTTCTTACCGCGTACCGAGCGCAGTGTGTGCGCGTTTGGTTTTTTGTCGCCTGATAAGTTGCCATCCAAGAATGCTTGAGTTGGTTTGATTGGGCTGGTCGCCAAAATATGATGGAACACTTCGTTTGTTGCGATGGTCACCATGTTTTGTCCGGAAGCGTCACCAGTCACGTATTCAAAGACCAAATAAACATGGTTTCCTTCGATATTTACATTGATGTCTTTGAGTTTGCCATGTGAGGTGGTGGATTCCGCAATTTGACGAAATGCGTCAAACTGGGTCACAACCCAACTGACGAACTGGCCAGCGTCGGCAAGGTTATTAAAGGCGAACACTGGCGTTCGGCTCACCCCTTCACTCAGCAACAATGCGCTCGCGCCACCAGCGGCGGTAATAAGATTTGCGCCACGGTTGTAGGAAGCGACTAACGCGGCTTCTGTCGTTGCGAGCGGAACCAAAAAGTCATCGTTCGCATACAAGCCGTTGACGCGCAAAGGGCCTGCAATGCCGACCGGCACATTAACAGTACCAATGAAGTGCTCGATGTTGTTGGAGTAAGCATCGCAATGTGACTGCGTGAAAGGATCAAGGAGATGATCTTTATTGGTCACGTGTTCCAATACTTGCCAACGGCGCGCCAAATGCTTATCCGACAGGCCAGGGCTTAAGCAGAGACGTTTCTCTGGCTTGTGAAACTTCGGTTCTAATGCCGATTGAATCTTACTGCTGGTTTCGATATCGGAAAGGGCGGAGCTTTGAACAGGGTTATCTTGGTTTAACTTCGGCATACAAACGTTAACTGAAAAATCGAACCAGAGATTGTAGTGATTGAGGCTTTGATTACAACGTTGATTATACGTTTTGCAACAAATACCACTGTGCAAGCGCCTTTATTATCCAAGTGATTTGATATTGGAGCGACGAATTTACCGGACATAAATGGGTTTTGACAATGAATGTTGCAGTAAATGGCAGATCCGGGAGGTTATGCCTCTTAGAGAAACTGGCCTGTAGGTGTTTGGATTCGACAAGGTGTAAGCATGAGTGCCTTAAAAGCGGAATGGTTCAATCTATGAAAGGAATAAATTGTCTAACCCAGTCCCTTGGGTCAGACGTTAGTTTGAATCAGTTATTCAAAAACTAGTTGAAGGCGCGAGCCACACGTCCCGCACTTTGAATACGGTAATGACCAACGTAAGCAGGAACAAATACAGATTGTCCTTTCGAGGCAGTTAACGTCTCACCGTTATCACTGATGAGTGTCAGGTCGGCATCAATCGCCATCAAAATCTCTGCGCTATTGGCATCAACCACTTCATTGTTCGGTTGGTTAAGAATGCTGAAACTAAAGTCTGCCACTGGAACGGGGTAAAGGCTCTGGCAACCATTGGCATTGGGTTTTAGGACAAGGCTGTGAAACGGCTTAGGCACAAAGTCTGTGCATTTAACCAGTTCTTCAACATCCATATGTTTCTGCGTGAGTCCTGCACGCAAAACGTTATCTGAGTTCGCCATGATCTCTAATCCCGTACCTTTAATGTAAGCGTGTGGCGTTCTTGCGCTCAGGAACATGGCTTCGCCAGGTTGCAGCGTGATGACATTCAACAGTAATGGCGCAAACAAGCCGACATCGCCAGGGTATTGAGTGGATAGATCCAAGATGAGCTGGAAAACGTCGTTGTTAGTACCTTGCTCTGATTGGTCTGAAGCTTGGGCAAGAAGCTGTTTCAGTGCACGCTCTTTTGTTTCGCCTTCCATGGTCAGAATGTGCACAAAGAAATCGCGTAAACCTTGTGAGTTGATTTCGCGTTTGAATGCATCTAGCGGTGTGCGTAGCTCATTGATATCGCAAAGGCCAAATGCCTCAATAATCTCGTCATACGAACGAAAACCGTTCATGGCTTGGTAACTTGTCAGCGCGTACACCAACTCAGGTTTATGGTTTGGATCCTTGTAGTTACGATGGCTTGCGTTTAGTGGGATCCCGGCACTTTGTTCTTTTTCGAAGCCTATTTCGGCATCTTGTTTGCTTGGGTGAACTTGAATCGACAGTGCATGTTCGGCCGCTAAGATCTTAAACAGAAAGGGCAGGTCGCCAAATTTCGCTGCGGTTTCTGCTGATAAGTAAGCGGGTTGGTTTTGTTTGATCAGTTCAGACAAAGGCAGCGTGTTTTGCTCAATCTGAACTTCAGAGCAGCCGTTTGGGTGAGTACCCATCCATACTTCTGCTTGAGGCTCATTCGTTTCGTTAGAAAAGCCAAACAAATCGTGAATAGAAGAGGTGCTTCCCCAAGCGTAGTTTTGGATTTTGTTGTTCATTTGAAAGAAGCTATGCGATGAAATAGTGTTCAAATTCATGAATTTTTCCCATAGTTAACCCTCCGAACTGAATCGGAAGAAAAATTGAGCAGAGATACGTTAAATAAGGATGGCGAGCTCGGTTAGGTCACTCGCCAATTTGCCCGAAGGGCGATAAGTCGATTTACAACCGAGGTTTTGGTTCGAGTGGTTTTCGTGATGGTTGCGCTTGCAAAAATGGCAACAACAAAAGGCCAATGACGGCTGCACAAACTGAAATGGTGATGAAGAAACCCGTCCAATGATATTCTTCAAGAATTAACGCCAGTGGATAGCCAGACAATGCTGCGCCCATGTAGGCGAACAAGCCCACGAATCCTGTTGCCGCGCCGGCAGAATCTTTGTGAGAGCACTCCGCCGCCGCCATACCGATCAGCATTTGTGGCCCAAAGACAAAGAAGCCGATGGAGAACAATCCCGCCGCTTGGAATGCAAAGTTGGTCAGAGGCATCAGCCAAAGCGCGGAGACAGATAAGAAAATCCCAATAGCGAACAGCAAGTTCATTGGCCCACGGTTACCGCCAAAGAGTTTGTCTGAGCCCCAACCCGCAACCAATGAACCAACAAAACCACCGATTTCAAACATCGACAGAGCAGCGTTGGCGTTAATCAGGCTATAGTGATGCTGCTCGGTCAAGTACAGGTTTCCCCAGTCATTGATTGCGGTTCGGACGATGTAAACCAACACATAACTGAACGCGAGCAGCCAGATGTATTTGTTGTTAAATACGTACGATTTCAGAATTTCGCGGTAGGTGAGGCCACGTCCGTAATTTTCTTGCGCAAGTTCTAGTGCGTCGTTGCGCCATTGTCCGACACTTGGTAAGCCCATTGTTGTGGGTTTGTCGCGCAATCGCCAACAAACGAATAGACCGAGTAATACCCCGATGATGCCGGGTAGAATAAAGCCTTCACGCCAGCTGTAGTGCAATGTTAAATAGCCCACCAAAATAGGGATCAGCGCGCCACCAACGTTGTGTGCGGTGTTCCAAATCGCCCATAAGAAGCCACGCTCGGAACGTGAATACCAAGTGGTTAACAGCTTGGAGCATGAAGGCCAGCCCCAGCCTTGGAACCAGGCGTTTAAGATCCACAGAGTAATGAAAGCCGCGAGTGAGCTAGAAAAACCGAACGCGATATTGACCAGACCTGTCGCAATCAATCCTAATCCCATGAAATAACGAGGGTTAGAGCGATCCGAAATCGTGCCAGAAATAAACTTCGAACAGCCGTAAGTAATGTAGAAAAGTGTACCGATAAGACCCAAATCGCCTTTATCTAAGCCAAGATCGGTAATCATCGCTGGTGCGGCGTAGTTAAAGGTCTTACGGGTAAAGTAGAAACCTGCGTAGCCGATGTACATCCCCAACATAATGTGCAAACGCCAATGGTGGTAACGCTGGTCGATTTGCTCGTTGCTCAGGCTCGGTTGAGTAAATTTAGGTGAACGTAAAAATCCAAACATCTTGAGTTACACCTTAGGTAAAGTAATGCTGATTTGTGTGCCGATCACTTGATCGCTGGTGGAGTAGATAACCATTTTTCCACCTAACGCGTGCACACGTTCTTGCATGCCGCGAACGCCCATGCCTTTCATGCTGTCCTGAACTTTGAATCCGACACCATCATCGTGAATCATCAGTGACACCGCAGCTTCTCCAATTGTCAGTTCAATATTGATCAACTGCGCTTCTGCGTACTTGGCAGCGTTATTTAATGACTCTTGGCATAAACGGAATAGGGTGACTTTGAGTGTGTCACTCAGGCTGGTGTAATCGCCTTGCCAGTTCAGTTGAACAGTTGTTCCGTGATTGGCGAATTCCATCTCTCGCGTCAGTTGCTCGACGGATTCTTTTAAGTCCAAATCATCCAGCATTTTTGGTCTTAGCTTGCTTAACAGTCGCTTAGTGGTGTCGTACACGTTGAGGGAAAGCCCTTCGATCATGTCCGCGCAACCCACGCGTGTTTCTGCGTTGTTCACTCGTTTAATGATGTTGGCTTGTGTGCGGATTGCCGTGATGTTCTGTCCTATTTCGTCATGCAGTTCGCGCGCAATATCGCGTCTTACGGACTCTTCAGCTTTGATAAGCTGGCGAGACAAATTCTGATTGCGCGCAAGTTCACCGCGCAGTTTGTGATTGAGGTCTTTTTGTTTCTGAACCCCTAAACCGAGCATAATGCCAGTAATGGTTTGCGCCGAGAGAGATAATAACAAATCGGTGATTTCTAGATTCGATACGCCGCTACGAGCCGCAATCAGCGCTATGCTGTTGAGCATGGTGGCGAGCAGAGCACCTTGCCAGCCGTAACGCAGAGCAAGCACGATGATTGGAATCGCCATACAAAATGGCGCAAATCGTTTTAGCTCTTCAGGCAAGCTGGTTTGCACCAAAATACTGCCGATCAAAAGCAGCGCATAAAGCACGATATGACGTACCTGAAATACAACGGCATTACTAAGTAGGAGAGAGCTAAGCGGAGACCAACGACTTTGGAACAAATAGCTCCACAACAGGTAGCACATAGGCACCACGAGCAAGCCTCCAGAAATGCTAGCCAGCCATACCATGTAAACAGAAGGCACGTGAAATCCGACCGCCATTACGTTGATGAAGGCGGTAATGATGATCACAATGCCCATCACGGCTAAATGGCGGTTTTGGTCTCCGTAGTAGTATTTTTTCGCAATCAGAGTGACCGGGATACTGGCAATGCTCGCAATCAGCACGGTAAGCCACTGCGGTTGACCCAGTAACATCGCAAGTGCGATGGAAAGTCCCCACTCCGAAAGGTAAATCGTCGGCCAATAAGCGGTGCGAGTGTGAAGGGCGACACCTAATCGTAAAGCGAAAGGAAACAATAAGATCGCCAGCTCGGGATCATTGACAAAGTAGTAGGCGATCACCCACAAACAGAACCAGGCGCAGGCCATAACAAAAAGTCCGCAAATGGTGGTAACAGCATAAGCTCGCATTAAAAGGACTCTTGAGAAAATAGTTTGGCGAGCTCAACGTTGTTTTTCACGCCGAGTTTGTCGATGGCATTCGCACGATGAACATGCACAGTCTTGTGGCTCAAGCCAAGCTCTGCCGCGACAGACTTTACATCCAACCCAGTGGCAAGTAGCTGACATACCTCGTTTTCACGTTTTGTCAGTTGGCATAGAGAGGTGGTGTTGTCGCTAGGCGTTGCAAGTTTAAGTGCAATATCTGATGTGAGGTAACAGCCGCCAGAAGCACTGGTTCTCACGGCTTGAATAAGTTCGTCTGGGCTACAGCGTTTACTAAGATAGCCTTTTGCACCTAGCTTTAGTGATTTTTCCACCATCGCAGGGGAGTCATGCACGCTAAGCATCACGCAGGCAATGCCAGTTGGTATTTCGCTGAGAAAGTTTAAGCCGCTTTCATCTGGCATGGAGATATCTAGGATGACGACGTGTGGGTGTACCGCAGGCAACCCTTTTCGCGCTTCGGCGACAGAGCCGAATTCACCAACAACGGTAATATCACTTTCTAAATTTAATAATTGTGCGAAACCTGAACGCACGATGACGTGATCATCAACTAGAGCAACATGAATCATTATTACAACCAAATAGAGCAGACGACTAACAACAATAAGCTCCAACAGGAGCTAATAGAAAAATCTTTAATGATACTGAATTGAGCCATGCTTTTTAATGATCTTGCGCGCTTTACCGAAGTAAAGCGCGCAGAGAAGCTAGGCTTGGTTTTGTGCAAGTTGAAGCTTCTTCGCGTGTCGAATCTTCTTCTCTTCCGCGATAGCGACGAAAGCGAGCAAAACAATACAAATCATGGCGGAGGTATCTAGGGCTGCGAAGGTACCTTTCCAACCTGTTAAGCCGAAGATAGGTGTACCGTCTGCAATCATACCGAGACCAAGTTTCGCGAAGCTGTCACCGATTAGGTAAGCGAATGTACCTTTTACGCCGTCAGCCACACTGATTGCTTTTTTAGGGACAAAACCAACTGCGGCAACACCGATAAGAAGTTGCGGACCAAACACCAAGAAGCCCAATACAAATAGTGAGGCCAAGTACATGAACTCGCTAGTGGCGTGCTGGTAGAACTCAAGCGATACGATGATCAAGCCAAGAGACACACAAGCAACCAATGCGCGGCGACCGTTTGCTAGGTCAGACAGGTAACCCCACATCAAAGTACCCACAAGCGCACCGACTTCGAACAGAGTAAAGCCAGAGATTGCCGTTTCTTTTGACAGACCAAGTTCTTGGTACGCGTATACCGTTGACCATTGGTCGATACCGATACGAACGATGTAAAGGAAGATGTTGGCAAAGCAAAGTAGCCAGATAACTTTGTTTTTAAGAACGTATTCAACAAAGATTTCTTTTTTGGTCATCTGGTTTTCTTCAGCGGCGGTGTCTTCTTCACTCACTGCTTCATCGAAAAGTTCTTCTACTTTACCTAGACCGTAAGCTTCTGGAGAGTCGCTACCAAAGCGCATACCGATAAAACCAACGATGATCGCGATGATAGAAGGGAACACGAACATGCCGATTACGTGGCCGTCGAATAGGTAGTTGGCACCGAAAAGAGCAACACCCGCTGCGCCCGCACCACCAACGTTGTGTGACATGTTCCACAAGCCTAGGTAAGAGCCGCGTTTGTTACGAGGTGTCCATTTTGTAATGGTTGAGTAACTAGAAGGGCCACCAGTACTTTGGAAGAAACCACTCAGAGCGTAGAAAGCCACCATCAAGAACAGGCTTGCACTACCGCCGCCCATGCTGAAGCTGAAACCAAGCATTGCAAGACCTGAAAGGATCAGCATAAAAGGGAGGAACTGCTTGGTGTTCTTACCGTCAGCGTAGTAAGACACAACGGTTTTACCGATGCCGTATGTGATGGAGAAGCCAAGGCCAATAAGACCTAGGTCTGTCATGCTCAAACCGTAAGTTGAGATCATGTCGTTTTGCGCGACATTGAAGTTCTTACGAATCAAGTACATGGTTAGGTAGCCGATAAATACGACCAAGTAAGATTGGATGAACGGTTTAAACCACATCTTTCTTCTAACTTCGACAGGAAGATCGAGGGTCGGCTTCCGCACCTGTTCGAGGAATTTTAACATGATGAACTCTCTTGTAATTGTTTTAGAAACACAACGGAGACCGTTATGCGCTCTTGTTACCTTTGACTGAGCGGAATTCTAGAGAGTGGTTTTGTGAGGCACATGAGATGGTTGCCTAGATCGGCTAGGAAAAATTCCTAGAAATGCCTAGGAAGGCGGAAAAGCGTGAAAAGAGTCACACAAAATCCTTACTAATTTATGGGTTTTTGACAGGTTTCTTATCGGATTGGAAAGCGTTCAAATGCAAGCAGGTTAATATACGCAAGCTTAGTGCTGACAAGGGGTGAGTACGTTTGGTTGGAAGAATAGTGTCTCGTTGCTAGCTATCAATCGCGAATGAGAAACAAACAACAGAGACCCAGAGGTCTCCGTTAGAAATATTAGGAATTCGGCTAGGTTGACGTGTTAAGGCGCAGGGCTGTATAGACGCGGCGAGCCGTGTTTTGGTAAGTGAATTAGGTTCAAATGGTTTCTTCTTGCCCATTCGACGGTTAACGCTGTAGGTGCAGATAAGCAAACCAGAGTGGGGATACGCGCGCGAACGGCTTTGTGGATCAACTCCAAGCTGCAACGGCTTGTCATGATAGCGAAGCCACTTTGAGGCTCGATGTGATTGTTGGCCAATGCGCCAATCAACTTATCTAGCGCGTTGTGGCGGCCGATGTCCTCTCGGCACAACTTGATGTTGCCTTGTAAATCTGAAAATAAAGCGGCGTGTAGCGCGCCAGATTCACGTGCGGCTTCTTGATGCAGTGCGACTTTGTCTCGCAGCCCTTCGAATACATCGGAGCGCGGAGGAAGAGACGGTGTCAGCGGCGCCAAATCAGGCAAAGCTTGTTCCAGAGCCTCGACGCCACAAATGCCGCATCCGGTTGTGCCTGCAAGATTCCGACGTTGTGTTTTTAGCGCCCAGAAAGCGCGGTTGCTGATTTCCACTTCCGCATAGTGAGATTCGTGATCGCCGCCAATTTCAATGTCTTTGATCTCTTTGAAGTCGTGGACGATGCCTGTGCTTAGGCTAAATCCTTTCACGAAGTCTTCCAGATGGCCTGGCGTCACCATCATGACCGCTTGGCTAATGCCGTTGTAGCTGATAGCTAAGGCGGATTCACTCGCCAGCGACATTTGTTGCACTGGGCGGCCATCAATCAATTCTCGGTAATTGAACGCACTTGGTTGAGGTGGTGCTTGATTGAAATCGGACAGTTCAAAATAAGATTGAGTAGTACATCTCATGAAATCACCTCATAAGCCGTTATGTATGCCAAACATTGACGTGTGGGTTGTTGTTATCGATTGAATATGTTTTTTGCTTCTGCGAAGCACTGATCGGTTAGCGCGGAGAAGGGTTCTTGTTTTCGCTTTAACAAACCTAGTGGGGCGTGAACGGCGGCTTCTTCGATAGGGATAATGCGAAGCGTATCGTTCAACTCTTCCAATCCACAATTCAGCGGCATAATGGCGCAACAAAGGCCACTGGTTACTGCTTGGATCAAGTGAAAGGTGGAGTTACTTTCAATGACGGTTTGCGGAACCAGCCCTTTACTCACAAAGCTAAGATCAATGGAGTGGCGATAGTGCATGCCCTTCGAAAGCAGCCCTAGCGGAATGTTATTGAGTGACTCCCATAACACTTCAGATTCGGCAAAATCAAAATGACGCTCATCGAATAAAACGCCAAGTTTGGTTGAATCTAGCTCGATAACATCGAAGTAAGCGGTGTTAACTTGATCGACATAACACATCCCCAAATCAAGTTGATTGCGATTGAGTTGGTCTATGATCTGTTCGGTCGTCATGGAGAGTATTTGAAAGCGTAACTCAGGGAACTGGTGAGCTAATGGTTTGAGCAATTGCATCGGGTTTTGGCTGGCGAGTGGCACCATTCCAAGCCGAAGAGAGCCGACCAACTGACCACGGCAGTTGGCGGCTTCAGCTTGCAATCCATCATGAGCTGCTAAGACGGTTTTTGCCCAAGCTAAAATGCGTTCTCCTGCTTCAGTAAACCCTTCAAATCGTTGACTTCTTTGGATTAATTCGAGATCGAGTTCTTCCTCTAAGCTTCGGATTCTCATGGACAAAGTAGGCTGCGTAATGTGGCACAATGCGGCGGCTTGACCAAAGTGTTTGGTCTGTTCAAGTGCGATGAGATATTTAAGTTGTTTGATATCCATAATGGCTTGTTAACCTTGCGTTGTGAGTCACATGTACGGGGGAACTCCCTAAAAAGGGCACAGCACTACCGTACTTTTTAAGCGCTGGAGCGTTTTAACTGGGGAATGGAAAACCAAAACCAAGTCAAGAATAAAACCACACTCAAAATTGATCTGAATCAAGGCTATTCCTGATATTAATTAGGGTCAAATTTAAAGTATCTATAGTGTGATAGATATTATCTATTATCAAGAGTGCCGATTTTATTGAGTTCGTTAAGCGAACTAGGTGGAATCGGATGGGAAAACGATTAACCTCATAAATTGTATTGATTAAAAATGTGATGACCGTCAGTGGAAAAATTCGTCATAGATTTTGTTTATCACTCGGTCAGGATTATCAATTGGACGCATATTGAATAACGACTTAATCTTTGATTTAGATCAAGACGCAACAATGCACATTGAATCTAACAGTCTTAGAAACAGTAGGCGGGTATCCGATATCAAGAATCTAGATAAGTAAACGCTCGGACAGGCGAGAGCATGTTGAGTGGTTACTTATTTGGATTAAAAAATACATGGATTAGAAACCTAAGCCCTTCAATACTTCCGCATTATCTCAATAAATAACGCGCTTGTTTTCACGGGCACCCTGCTTGCTGATATATCTGCGAGGAGTAAAGTCGTGAGCCAAAAAGAACAAATAAAAACATACAAAGGTCCAGCTGGTGGTTGGGGTGCACTGAAAGCCGTAACCAGAAGTTGGTGGGGCAGTGAAAATGCAGTTAAAAACATTCGCACTATGCTCAAAACCAACCAAAATGGCGGTTTCGACTGCCCGGGATGTGCATGGGGTGAGTCGCCGGATAGTGGTAAAGTCAATTTCTGTGAGAATGGCGCGAAAGCGGTAAACTGGGAGGCGACCAATCGTCTGGTTGATCCTGAGTTTTTTGCCAATCACAGCGTTTCTTCTCTCTCAACGCAAACCGATTACTGGTTGGAATACCAAGGCCGTATCACGCACCCAATGCGATACGATGCCGAGTCCGACCACTATGTGCCAGTCTCTTGGGATGAGGCTTTTTCTCTTGTGGCTAAACATCTCAACCAATTGGATTCACCACACCAAGCGGAGTTTTATACCTCTGGCCGTGCAAGCAACGAAGCGGCGTTTTTGTATCAGCTATTTGTGCGCGCATTCGGTACCAACAACTTCCCAGATTGTTCCAACATGTGTCACGAAGCCAGTGCAATCGGGATGAAAGACACCATTGGCGTTGGTAAAGGCACAGTGATCTTTGATGATTTTGAAGAAGCCGACGCGATTTTTGTGATTGGTCAAAACCCGGGCACGAACCACCCACGAATGCTTGAACCTCTGCGCGAAGCGGTAAAACGTGGTGCGCAGGTTATCTGTCTAAACCCGCTGAAAGAGCGCGGATTAGAGCGTTTCCAAAACCCACAAATGCCGATTGAGATGTTGAGTAACGGCTCAGAGCCTACCAACACGGCGTACCTGCGTCCTGCTTTGGGCGGAGACATGGCAGTGTTTCGTGGCATCGCGAAATTCTTGTTGCAATGGGAACACGAGGCATTGCAAAACGGTGGCAAAGCGGTATTTGACCGTGAATTCATCAAGCAACACACGATAGGTATTGATGAGTATTTGGCTGAAGTGGACGCAACCTCTTGGGAACACATCGCGGAACAATCGGGTCTTGATTTAAGTGAAATCGAGATGGTGGCGAGCATGTATCGACGTGCAGAACGTGTGATCATGTGTTGGGCGATGGGGTTGACTCAGCATCGTCACTCTGTGCCAACCATTAAAGAAGTCGCAAACGTGCAAATGTTACGAGGTAACGTTGGTAAGCCGGGCGCGGGTCTTTCACCAGTGCGTGGTCACAGTAACGTTCAGGGCGACCGTACGATGGGCATTGATGAAAAACCTTCAGAGCTGTTGTTGGATCGCATTGAAAGTCGATTTAACTTTGCCGTCCCGCGCGGTGAAGGCCACAACACTGTGCAAGCCATTAAAGCGATGGAAGAAGGGCAAGCGAAAGTATTTATCGGTTTGGGCGGCAACTTTGCACAAGCAACGCCAGACACAGAACGTACGCACAACGCAATGCGAAACTGTAATTTAACCGTACACATTTCGACGAAGTTAAATCGTTCTCACCTTGTCACAGGTAAAGATGCGCTTATTCTTCCGTGCTTAGGCCGTACTGAGATTGATCAGCAAGCGACTGGCCCACAAGGCGTGACGGTTGAAGATACCTTCAGCATGGTACATATCTCATTTGGTCAGCTAAAACCGCGTTCGGAGCATTTGCGTTCAGAACCAGCGATTATTGCCGGTATTGCCAATGCTACACTCGGGGCAAAACCAATTGATTGGTTGTGGGCGATTGAAGATTACGACCGTATTCGCGATTTGATTGCCGACACGATTCCGGGCTTTACCGACTTTAAACATAAGCTTAAACACCCAGGTGGATTCCACTTGGTAAACCCAGCTGCCGAGCGTCGATGGAATACACCAAGCGGCAAAGCACAGTTCAGCTCTAGCGAGTTGCCGAAGCAGTTGATCAGCGAAGCGATACTCGAAAAAGGCCAAAAGCCAGATTTGATCTTGCAAACCATGCGCTCACACGACCAATACAATACGACACTTTACGGCTTGAATGACCGTTATCGTGGAGTATTTGGTATGCGCGAAGTGCTGTTTATCAATGAAGCGGATATTCGTAAACTCGGTTTTGAACCGGGCGACAAAGTGGACATGGTGTCATTGTGGGAAGATGGCGTTGAGCGCCGTGTGAGCGGATTTACGCTTGTTGCCTATGATGTACCAGCAGGTCAGGCGGCGGCTTACTATCCAGAAACAAACCCATTAGTTCCTTTGGACAGTTATGGGGATAGAACGTTTACGCCAACCTCTAAGTTTATTGCGATAAAATTGGAAAAATCGACATCCGATAAA
Source organism: Vibrio sp. Vb0598 (assembly GCF_033338935.1). Lineage (NCBI taxonomy): Bacteria > Pseudomonadati > Pseudomonadota > Gammaproteobacteria > Vibrionales > Vibrionaceae > Vibrio > Vibrio sp. Vb0598. The sequence goes on from NZ_JAWOTP010000012.1 coordinate 55,598, forward strand.
ATCGCTTTGGTGGAAGCGGAATAGTGACCAAACCGGCACAACGACATTTCCGATAAGCAAACGGCTGATATTAATTATCAGCCGTTTTTAATTGCGCTCAGTCTGCATTTAGTGCGCATAGCTTGTGTATAATGTTAATGACATTATGCTGCTCGATAATAGACAGATAAGGCCGATTTGAATCTAATTTCAAGTAGTAAAACTAATAAGAAGATGCTTATGACCTTGAAAAATATAATTAAATTAACAATCAGTCACTTAGTGGCAGTTTCTATTGGCATTGCGATAGGTATCTATACTTTACCGATCCTTATTGCACCACCTGCGCCGACCGATGAACAAGTTGCTAAGAGCAAGCAAGGTGCAGAATACAGCGCAGTGTTTAAGAGGGAACTCAAAGGTAGCGATGCTTTTCATTGGGGAGAGGGAGAGATTCATTTGAGTTCTGAAGTCATTACGTTGGTAGGAAAACTCGCTCCCGGACCAGACTATAAACTCTATCTATCTCCTAAGTTTGTCGAAACGGAACAAGAGTTTAATGACCTTAAATCTGAAATGAGCTTAATTGGTGATGTCAAAACGTTCGATAACTTCGTTGTTGAGGTTCCTCAAAGCACTTCAATTTCTGAATACAATACGGTTGTTGTATGGTGCGAGACATTCGGTGAGTTCATTACTTCGGCAAAGTATCAATAAACCTTAGCAGTAGAGTGAAAGGCTTTTCTTTTAACTTTACGCTAGGATGTTGTTTCGCATAATTAAGAGGCAAAGACTCTTAAACATTCTAAATTTAAGAGCCTTTGTTTAGAGTTATTGACAGAACCATTCGACTTGTAAGTCGTTTTCACCTTTCAGGCTACGTTCTGGAAAAACAAGATTTCGAACTATTTAGAGTTATTCTCTGTTTGGCTTGTTTCGTTCGATGACGCTAATCGCAATGGCTAAAAATAGAATATCTTTTACTAAAAAGAAGTTTGTCACCAAAACCCCATCAGACACTTTCCATGTATTCGGTGTCGTAATTAGAAAGCTGAGTGTCGCAAGAAAAATAATTGCGGCGGCTATGCCAGAAAAATAAGCGACTCGTGTGTTTTTAAGGCCAACGATTAATCCAATAGCGACAATGATTTCTGTTGCGCCAATGATGTTTGATACGGCTTGAACTGACATCACATCATACAACCAACTCATCAGAAAATGATTTTCAACGAGCGGTTGTATAAGCTTGGCCTCTGTAGGTGTGAATTTATAAATACCAATCCATATTAGAACTAAAGAAACGCCGAAAACTCCGATAAGATATCCAATTGAGTCACATTGATGATGGCTTTTTACGTTTTGCATAATTAACTACATTCTCCTGTTTGTTAGCGCTTCCAACAAGACCTATAAGGTTGGTAGAAAATTTCATAGGTTTTTTTCGCTCAAACAACAGATATTAAAAATCACGTGATACAGAATTACGTGTTTGATAGAACTTAAGGATATTTCGTGGAAGTTAAAATTTTTCAGGTTGACTCGTTTACATCAGAGGTTTTCAAAGGTAATCCCGCGGGTGTTTGTATCACAGAGTCAAGCCTTGATGAGGAAACGATGTTGGCCATCGCGGCCGAGATGTCGTTATCTGAAACGGCATTTCTGTCACTCAGTACAATGCAACTTCGTTGGTTTACACCGAGGACGGAAGTTGCTTTGTGTGGACACGGCACACTTGCAACGGCGCACGTTCTGAAAGAGCAGGGGTTATATAATACTGGAGATACGATTGAGTTCGTTACGCTATCTGGGGTTTTAACTGCACAACTCGATCATGAAGAAATTCATTTGGTGTTTCCTGCTCCAACTTTAGATATGCGAGCTAGTATTAACAAAGACTTACTTCATGGTTTGGGGCTAGATGCCGCCAATGTAGTCGCCTACGGTCAGTTTGATAATAAGCAGTTGGTCGTCATTAATGATGAATTTGTGCTTGAACAGCTCGACCCTGATTTTGGTGCGCTGCTTAAACAAAAAGGCCGTGGCGTCGTCATCACTGCTCAATCAAGCACTGACGCCGATTTTGTCTCTCGATACTTCGCGCCTTGGGTAGGTGTTAATGAGGACCCAGTTACAGGCTCTGCACATTGCGCTTTATGTGTTTACTGGGCTAAAGAGCTCAACAAAAAGCAACTGAAAGGCTTCCAAGCCTCCAAGAGAAGTGGGGTCGTCCATACAGAGTTGTTAAGCACTGAGCACGTTAAGCTTTCTGGAAATGCAGTAACGATATTGCGAGGATATATGAGAATCGCGTAGCGGTCCTTGTGGGAATGATTTTATTTTCGTGTTACCCAATGCTCAATAGTGAAGACGCTTGAATGCTGCTTATTTAAGTGGCTGATTTTTTTTGTAAAAACACCCCTGGCACGGTGGTGTATAACGATTGGAGAGTTATATGAAAACTATCGGTCTTCTAGGTGGTATGAGCTGGGAGTCGACGCTTAGTTATTACAAATTGATCAACGAAGGAGTCAAAGAGGCGTTAGGCGGCCTAAATTCCGCAAAAATTTGTATGTATAGCGTGAATTTTTCGGAGATAGAGAAACTTCAACATCAAGGTAAATGGGAAGAAACGGCAAGCATTCTATCTGATGCTGCATCTTTAATAGAAAAAGGGGGCGCTGACTTCATTCTTATTTGTACTAACACAATGCACAAAGTTGCGCCTCAAATTGAAGCCAGTATTAATATCCCCATACTACATATCGCAGACGCGACTGCTGAGTTACTTCGTGAGAAAGGGGTTCAAAAGGTCGGACTCCTTGGTACTCAATTCACAATGGAGCAAGACTTTTATAAAGGAAGGCTTTCCGACCGTTATGGGCTTGATGTCGTCATTCCCGATCAAGACGACCGCTCTAAAGTACATAACATTATTTATAAAGAGTTATGCCAAGGTGAAATCAAAGAGGAGTCAAGGACGATATACTTGCAAATTATTGAAAAACTAAAAGAGCACGGAGCTGAAGCTGTGATTCTCGGGTGTACTGAAATTGCCTTACTTGTAAACCAAAGTCACACCGATGTTACACTACTCGATACCACTTCTATCCATGCTCAAGCAGCAGTCCGTTTGGCAATTGAAGGTGAATGATCTACGCTTTCTTTCCTGCAAAAAAAGAGAAAACCAAGCACAAGGTTTTCTCTTTTTTATTATCAAGTTATAAGCGAGCAAATTTGAGTGTTCTGTATCCACCAATCAAGTTGCGGGCTTTGTAACCATTGTTGACCAGCTGACGGTATGCTACGTTACCGCGTAACCCAACTTGACAGTAAATCACGATCTCTTTGTCTTTAGGAAGTTCGTGCATGCGACGACGTAGTTGATCGACAGGAATATTAATTGCACCTTCAAGATAACCAACGGACTCCAATTCACCAGGATTACGAACATCAAGTAACAGTTGGTCTTCTGTCAGTGAATCCATTTCATCATAATGAATCGCGGTCGCATCGCCTTTGATGATGTTATTTGCCACAAACGCCGCTTGGTTAATTACATCTTTAGCAGAGCCATAAGGTGGCGCGTAAGTTAGCTCGAGGTGTTGCAGTTGCTCTACCGTCATACCAGCACGCTGAGCAACTGCCATTACGTCGATACGTTTATCAACACCGTCTTTACCTACTGCTTGCGCACCTAATATTTTACCTGTTACTGGATCAAACAGCATTTTGAATGACACGGTTTCTGCACCTGGGTAGTAACTCGCGTGACTTGCTGTATGCACATACACTTTTTCATAAGCGATGTTTTCACGTTTCAGTTGTTTCTCGTTTTTACCAGTAGAAGCGACGGCTAAATCAAAAATCTTACAGATCGCCGTGCCTTGCGTACCTTGGTAAGTTTCTTGGCGGCCAAGCATGTTGTCTGCTGCCATTCGGCCTTGACGGTTTGCCGGGCCCGCAAGTGGCACTAGAGTTTGCTCGCCAGTCACAAAGTCTTTCTCTTCTACCGCGTCGCCGACAGCGTAGATCGAAGGATCGCTGGTTTGCATGTATTCATTGGTATAAATACCACCAAGAGCGCCGATTTCTAAGCCAGCTTCTTTTGCTAATTTGGTCTCGGGGCGAACACCAATTGCCATAATCAAAATATCGGTGGTGAGTCTTTCACCATTGTTTAGTGTTAATTCCAATTCACCTTCTAGATGTTGGTGTTTTTCGCTTTCACCAGAGTCGAAACTTGCCACGTGCTCGTTAGGTACGAATTTCACCGACTCAAGTGCGACGCCAAGTTTAAGGTCGATGCCTTTCTCACGAATTTCAGCATGTGCGAAGCCAGCCATTTCACGGTCAACGGGCGTCATCACTTGATCCGCCATTTCGACTAATGTGGTTTTTATGCCTAGCTGGTGGAAGGCTTCCATCATTTCCAAACCGATAAAACCACCACCAACGACCGTAGCGTGTTCAACTTTGTTGGTTTCGATCGTTTTAATGATGCGATCCATATCTGGAATATTGCGCAGCGAGTGCGTTAACGGGTTATCAATACCCGGAATAGCTGGCACAACTGGACCTGCGCCAGGGCTGAGTAGAAGAAAGTCGTAGCTCTCTTGGTATTCAGAGCCATCAAGCAAATTGTTAACCGTAACCGTTTTGTCTTGACGGTTAATAGAAACCACTTCGTTCATCACACGGACATCAACATTGAAACGCGCTAGAAAGCTCTCAGGCGTTTGAAGAAGCAGTTTGCTGCGCTCTTGGATATCGCCACCAATGTGATAGGGTAAGCCACAGTTTGCAAATGACACAAATGGACCGCGTTCAAACATAATGATTTCTGCGTCTTCACTAAGACGACGAGCGCGAGCTGCTGCAGATGCACCGCCAGCAACCCCACCAATAATCACGATTTTGCTCATGGATTTCTCCTGCTGAATGATCGAAAACGCCTACACCTTACTTAAATAAATTAGCTGAGTCTAATATTATTTAATCTACATTAGCATTGACTTAATAATATTAATTAGTAATATCTAATAAAATGTAATGTAGTAATGAAGAGGCATAAGAATGGGCGACAGTATGCTACAAAGTGCGACCGAAGCGAGTGAGCTACTTAAAATTATGGCTCATCCAGAGCGCCTAATCGTGATGTGTAAGCTGATTGAAGGCGAGAAAGGGGTCGGTGAACTGTTTGAAGGTTCATCATTAAGCCAATCTGCTTTTTCACAACATCTCACCGTATTGAGAAAGCACGACATCATTAAAGCTAGGAAGGTTTCTCAGCAGGTATTTTATTCAATTTCTGATGAAAGAGTTGGTCCGCTGGTTGAGGCATTTAAGCAAGTTTTCTGTAAGTAATTAGTTTGGCGGTTGCTATGTTTGAAGTTCCTTGGATGTCGCTTTTGGGCGGCATAATAGTTGGCGTATCAGCGATAACACTGATGCTATTTACTGGCAAGACTGCTGGGATCAGTGGGATCTTAAACGGTGCCGTTGAGAACGCAGATCGCGTTTGGCGCATTGTTTTTTTAATTGCGATGGTATTAGGTGGCGTGTTTGCTGTTTATGTTCTTGGCGGGCATGTACCAGAACAGTACAGCGGTTCTGTTGTTTTAGTTATCGTTGCTGGCTTGTTAGTCGGTGTCGGTACGCGTATCGGCAATGGTTGTACTAGTGGTCATGGCATTTGTGGGATAGGGCGTTTCTCAATCCGTTCTGTGGTCGCGACGTGTACTTTTATGGCCACAGCCATGTTAACCGTCTTGCTAGTATCGTGAGGAATAGTGTCGTTATGAAAACTCACGTAATGAAAAGTATTAAGCAAATGTCCGTTGTTGCATTTTCTGGTGTGCTCTTTGGTATTGGTATGGTGGTCTCTGGTATGGCAGATCCGGCAAAAGTGATCGGCTTTCTTGATATTACCGGTTCATGGGACCCAAGCTTAGCCTTTGTAATGGGCGGAGCACTTGCGGTGTTCGTTCCAGCTTATCTTTTATTAATAAAGCCAAGAAGCGAATCTGTGTTTGGTGATGAGATTGTCTGTCCGACTTCTAAAACGATAGACAAAAAGTTAGTCGGTGGTGCAGCACTGTTTGGTATTGGTTGGGGCTTACTGGGTGTGTGTCCTGGTCCTGCGGTTGCCAGCCTTTTTACTGGCAACACACAAGTTCTGCTCTTTATAGCGGCAATGTTGGTTGGGTCATTCACCGCTAAAAGAATGGTTCGTGGCTAAAGAGTTCTTCAACGCAAAAAAGAGTATCTCAACGTTAACAGAGAACTTAAACGCTAAAAAGTGAGTGTCGTAGAAACCGGGCAATGGTCACTCAGTTTATAGTCGAGTACATCTTGTGTTTTGAAAACGGTTTGAACACCAGACGACGCCTTTAAATCACCACTCACAATAATGTGGTCTATCACCGAGCGGAATTGGTGGGTTTTATTCGGATTACGATTAGAACGCACTTTACATTCCGCTTTAGTGTCTTTAGTCACTAGCTTTGCACTAGTATTGTCCGATATCACGTCCCATAACCAATCTCCTTGATAACCCAAGTTGTGGTTAAAGTCGCCAAGCACGACATAATGTTGTTTGTTGTCCTCGCGCGCCTTTATCCACTTAGCTAGTGCCTGTCCTTGTTGTTTCACTATCTTACAATCGCGGTTATTACGATACGCGCCACTGCAACCCGCTTTCAGATGTACAGAGAGTAGGTGAGTCTCGTTTTCTTGGTTTGGATTTAAAACAAGGTAGCTCGCGAAGCGAAGCTTGCTGTTGCCTCGTGTGATAGAGAAGTCTGGCTTGTCTAATACGCTTACGCCATTGCGCACGGCAAAGCCTGTGTATTGGTTGGTGTCGTTAAACTGAAGGTGTCGGTTGGAGGCGTTTGAACGATCGGAAAGATAAATAGTGAAGTCATTGCCAACGGCTTTTTGGATGGCAGCAGCACTTTCGACTTCTTGAAAAGCAAAAATGTCGGCTTGTGTTTTATCCACATAGTGGGTCAGCTTTTCAAAATCTTGTGGTGTTCTCGACACTTTTCCACCATCTATAGATAACCATTCTATGTTCCAACTGGTTAGATTGATGGAGTTTTGAGCAAATGAAAGAGAACTAAAAAGTAATATTAACGTAACAAAAAGTGATCGCATTTTGGCCTGTTGCACTCCTATCTTTTAGCGTATTCCTTTCCATCCTTTATCCTACAAGACCTCCAAAAATAGCAAGTAGATTTAGTACCAATTTTGCAATTTTCATGGTTTTCTTCGCAACTGAGATCAACGCCAATAAGATCGATTTCTTCTTGTTCGCTAGCCAATCTTTATTGATCAAAATCAATGTTTTCGAGTGGTGCTTCTCGTTAAATACGCCACAATATATTGTGTTGCCAGAATAAAAAACAACCCCATATAGTGTGTTTGTGGATAACTCTGTGAGTATGCTCGGGTAAGGAGAACAAAGTGAAACCAATCGTAATCAAACGCGACGGATCAAGAGCTCCGTTCAACAGGGATCGTATCCAAGCAGCAGTTGAAGCAGCAGCGGAAAACAAAGATAAGGATGTCGCTATTTATGCTCTTAATGTGGCTCTTGCTGTCGAGTTACAGTTAAGAGAACACGATGAAGTTCACATCCATGAGATTCAAGACTTAGTCGAAAATGAACTCATGCAAGGTCCTTACAAAGCCCTAGCGCGTTCTTACATTGAATATCGCCACGATCGCGACATCGCTCGTGAGAAGCAAAGTGCACTAACTCGCGAAATCGAAGGTTTGATTGAAGAAAGTAATCTGGATCTAATCAACGAGAACGCGAACAAAGACGGCAAAGTAATTCCGACTCAACGTGACTTGTTGGCTGGTATCGTAGCGAAACACTATGCGAAGACGCACATTCTTCCTCGCGATGTGGTTCAAGCGCACGAAGTGGGTGACATTCACTACCACGATTTAGACTACGCACCGTTCTTCCCAATGTTTAACTGTATGCTTATCGATCTTAAAGGCATGCTGACGCATGGTTTTAAAATGGGTAACGCTGAGATTGATACGCCAAAATCAATTTCGACTGCAACAGCGGTAACAGCGCAAATCATTGCTCAAGTCGCGAGCCACATTTACGGCGGTACAACCATCAACCGTATTGATGAGGTTCTAGAACCGTACGTAATCACAAGCTACGAGAAACACCTAGAGATCGCAAAAGAGTGGAACATTGCTGAGCCAGAAGAGTTCGCAAAAGCACGCACTGAGAAAGAGTGTTACGACGCGTTCCAATCTCTAGAGTACGAGGTAAACACGCTACACACGGCGAACGGTCAAACACCATTCGTTACGTTTGGTTTTGGTCTTGGTACAAGCTGGGCATCACGCCTTATCCAGAAATCGATTCTGAAGAATCGTATTGCAGGTCTAGGCAAGAACCGTAAAACAGCGGTATTCCCTAAACTTGTATTCGGCATCAAAGATGGTTTGAACCACAAATCAGAAGATCCAAACTACGACATCAAGCAACTTGCGCTTGAGTGTGCGTCTAAGCGTATGTACCCAGACATTCTTAACTACGACAAAGTAGTGGAAGTAACCGGTTCATTCAAAACGCCAATGGGTTGCCGTAGCTTCCTTGGTACTTACGAAGAAAACGGTGAGCTGATTCACGAAGGTCGTAACAACCTTGGCGTCGTGAGCTTGAACCTTCCTCGTATCGCTATCCGTGCAAACGGAAGCGAAGAGAAATTCTACGAGCTTCTAAATGACCGCCTACGTCTTGCTCGTAAAGCACTAGAGACACGTATCTCTCGCCTTGAAAACGTGAAAGCACGTGTGGCCCCAATCCTATACATGGAAGGCGCATGTGGTGTTCGCTTGAAAGCAGACGACTCAATCGCAGATATCTTCAAGAACGGTCGTGCGTCTATTTCTCTTGGTTACATCGGTGTACACGAGACAATTAACGCGCTATTCGGTACAGAAGCGCACGTTTATGATGACGCTGTTTTGCGTGAAAAAGCGGTCGCGATCATCAAGCATCTAAAAGATGCTGTGAATCAATGGGCTGACGAAACAGGTTATGGCTTCAGCTTATATGCAACGCCAAGTGAAAACCTATGTAGCCGTTTCTGCCGCATCGATGCGAAAGAGTTCGGCGTAATTGAAGGCGTAACAGACAAAGGTTACTACACCAACAGCTTCCACCTAGATGTTGAGAAGAAGGTGAACCCATACGACAAGATCGACTTTGAGATGCCTTACCCAGAAATCTCAAGCGGCGGCTTTATCTGTTACGGCGAGTTCCCGAACATGCAACGTAACGTTGAAGCACTAGAAAACGTATGGGACTACAGTTACACCCGAGTGCCTTACTACGGTACAAACACGCCAATTGATGAGTGCTACGAGTGTGGCTACAACGGCGAGTTTGACTGTACAAGTAAAGGCTTCACTTGCCCAAGCTGTGGTAACCATGACTCAACTAAAGTATCAGTAACACGTCGAGTTTGTGGCTACCTAGGCAGCCCAGATGCACGCCCGTTTAACTTCGGTAAGCAAGAAGAAGTGAAGCGCCGAGTTAAACACCTGTAAGGTTTACTACCACTCGTTTTAACACTTTGAAAATCAACTTTAAACAGGTTGATTTTCTCTTTCGCGATAACACAGAGACGCATTATGAATTACCACCAATACTATCCAATTGACGTTGTTAACGGACCGGGTACGCGCTGCACGCTGTTTGTGTCGGGTTGTGTGCATCAGTGCCGTGGCTGTTATAACCAGTCGACGCAACGTTTGGATTCTGGTGTACTTTTCACGCAAGAAGCGGAAGACAAAATCATCGCTGACTTAAACGACACGCGTATCAAACGCCGTGGCTTATCGTTGTCGGGTGGAGATCCGCTTCACCCTGCTAATGTGCCTCATATTTTGAAGATAGTGAAAAGGGTGAGAGAGGAGTGCCCAGGTAAAGACATTTGGGTTTGGACTGGCTACACGCTGACGGAACTGAATGACGCGCAAAGGGAAGTGGTGCAATACATCGATGTTTTGATTGATGGTAAGTTTGAACAAGACAAGAAAGACCTCAATCTCGAATGGCGTGGCAGTTCAAACCAAATCATTCATCGATTTACGGACATCTAATCAAGCATTCTCCGCACATAAAAAGGGCTCACGCGTGCATAACGGGTGAGCCCTTTTGGTGTGAGTTCGTTAATGTCTTTTTGGTTACGCTGTCACCGATTGGTCATCTTCAACCATATTATTTATCCAACGTTTAGATTGAATACGGTAAGTCGTCAGTACGCCTTTCACTAACTCTTCTGCGAGCAGAGACATCAAGACAAAATGCAAAGGCAGCCCTAACACCATGCCTGTGTAATAAGTAAGAGGGATGCCAATAGCCCACTGACCGAACGTGTCGATGAAAATGCTATAGCGAATATCAGCGCCACTCTTTAGTACGCCGCCAATCCCAACCATGTTAAACACCCTCAAAATCATACCTAGCGCCATGACTAAACATACGTTAAGTGCCATGTCTGCATCGGTTAACGGGCTCAGTACCAATAGGTGATGAATCATGGGCGAGCTCAACCACACTAGGAAAAACAGCAAGGTGGCTAAGATTGCGCTGGTTAACACATACCACCACGCCGTTTTCTCGACTCGGTCATAATGTTTTGCACCAATATCATTCCCAAGAAGAACGGATGCAGCGACCGCAAATCCCATAAAGGTTGAAATCAGTACCCCTTCAATCGGTGATAAGAATGAGATGATCGCCAGTTCTGAAACGCCCAATTGACCATAGATGATGCTGTAAACGATCAATCCACCAGTCCAAAGCGCATCGTGGACCAACATGGGTAAAGAAACCTTAAAGTACTTTTTTCGATACTGTTTTAAGCGGCCTTGTACCCAATCGAACTTAGTCGGAATTAGGTAAGCATATCGTTTGTAGAAAAAATAAATCAAGACGGCCGTTTGGAAAAATCGAGAAACAAAACTACCTACGGCTGCACCAAATACGCCCCATTGAGGGAAACCAAGTAAACCAAAAATCAATACATAATTAAGCGCGACGTTAACGACAATGGCGGAGATACTAACGTTGGTTGCCAGTTTGGTTTGGCCCACGGAGCGCAATACCGCTTCAATCGGTACTACTATCGCCGTAGCAATGAGGCTAAAGCCCGTAACCACAAGATAATCACGTGCATAAGTGACGTATTCAGGATCGTCTGACATAAAAGAGACGATCTCTTCATCAAAAATCGCATAAAGAACGATAAACGGCAGCGTCACCAAAATGGAAATAAACCAAGATTGCGCCAACGTTCTGCGAATTCCGGCTAGGTTTCCTGAGCCGTAGTATTGAGAAGCAAGTACGGTAACTGCACCGCACAGGCCAAAGACAACCGCTAGGTTGAAGAAAAAGATACGATTTCCAACTCCAACTGCTGCCGTTGCAGATTCTCCGAGTAGGCTTACCATGAAAATATCCACGACGCCGAGCAAAGCAAAAAGCATGGACTGAAGTGAAACAGGTAGGCCAATCGTAATCAGCTTTTGCCAAAATGCTTTATCGATGTATTCGCGTGTTAAGAGCATCGCATTTCTCCTTAAAGATGAATGCGAGTAGTTTATCCTCATGATTTGGCGGTGTATTTTTCAAAGGAATCCAAAACCTTTGTAAAACTCTCTACTAACGCACATGTGAGCCAATAAATCATGGAAGATAAACAAGAACGCTACGCGATTTCAGAAAAAACTTATCAAGAGTTTATTGATCACAGTCGAGTATTAGCACTTGAGGAGAGAGGCATTGTGCAGTGCGGCATTGCCACTTGTCGTGACTTCTTCTCTGTTTATCGTAAAAACCAAAAGAAACACATGCTGCTCTATACGGTGCGTGGTAAAGGGTGGCTAGAGAGTGGGACTTATCGATACGATTTGGAACCGGGCTCGTTGATTACAGTACCCGCAGGTGTTGAAAACGGTTTTGGTATAGAAGAAGAACCTTGGCAGATCGCGTGGCTTTTTCTTGCTCCTGATAGAGAGTGGCCGATATTAGAATGCGATGTTCGCTACCAGCTTTCATCTACACCTGAAGTGATGTATGCATGTATCCAAACGTTACTACGCAGCATTAACCTTCCAATCGATTATGGTGGTGCGGTAGGTGAGCATAGTGTGGCTCAGTTAGAGCTGATGTTAAACATGCCGCCCTCAGAGTCGATATCACGCAGCCAATTGAGGCTTCGGCGTGTATTTGACCTTGTCCAACGTCAGCTCCATAAGGATTGGAGCGTTGAGCAGGTGGCGGCTCTATATCCATGTTCGGAGCCTCATTTGCATCGACTGACTCAAAAGCAGTTTGGTCGAAGCCCAATGGCACATTTAACGCGTATGCGCATGGAATATGCTGCTAGGTTACTTCGTTCAACAGAATGGCCAATTCAGCATATTGGAGAAATAGTCGGATATCCGACCAGCGCTAACTTTAGTACACGTTTTAAAGCGTGGTCGACCATGACACCAAGAGAGTTTAGAAAAAACGGTAGAGTGGATTGGTACAACGAGGAGTGAATCGTTCTTTTTCTGAACGATAGAGCGCACAAAACTCACCGCAATCCAGAATTTTGTTCTCTAATTGATGAAATAAGTGAAAAATCATTTCGTCATTTTTTGCGATGGTGTTAACGTGAGGTTCGGTACTTGAATTTCAAAGGGTTATGACTTTCATGTTTTCTAATCTCCCAACTCCCGTATTAGATCCTATTTTATCTCTATCCGTTGCATACCGTAACGATGAACGTCCAAACAAGGTTGACCTTGGCATTGGCGTATACAAAAACAGCGCAGGCGAAACGCCGATTATGAAAGCCATTCAAATGGCGCAGGATGTCGTTGTTGAAACTCAAAAAACCAAGTCTTATGTTGGTCTTGCAGGTTGCGAAGAATTTAATAAAAGCATGATCAATTTGCTACTGACGGGAACGTCTGCAATGGCTCGTGTTGCAGCTATTCAAACGCCAGGTGCAAGTGGTGCGCTGCGTATGCTCGGTGATCTAATGAAGATCGCACAGCCAGATACGACGGTTTGGATTTCCAACCCAAGCTACGTAAACCACAAGCCAGTGATGGAAGCAGCAGGCCTTAAAGTTAAGTTCTACCACTATTTCTCTTCGGAAACGAAACAAGTAGACACCGAAAAAATGATGGATGATCTTGCGAAAGCTGGGCCTTCAGATGTGGTACTTCTTCATGGTTGTTGCCACAACCCAACTGGTGCGGATATTGACTTCTCTGCTTGGCAAGCCATTACAGAATTGTCGCAGAAGAACGGTTTCATCCCATTTGTGGACATTGCTTACCAAGGCTTCGGTGATGGCCTAGAAGAAGACGCAAAAGGCCTTCGTTTTATGGCAGATAACGTTGAAGAGATGTTGATTACTACTTCATGTTCGAAGAACTTTGGTCTGTACCGTGAACGAACTGGTGCAGCGATTGTGGTTGGTAAGAACATGCATGATGTAACCAATGCAAAAGGTAAACTCCTCACTCTAGCTCGCTCGACTTACACGATGCCACCCGACCATGGTGCAGCTTTAGTTAAGACCATTCTGCAAGATGACAATCTCACTTCCGTTTGGAAGCAAGAATTGAGTGAAATGCAACATCGTTTGGTTAGCCTTCGTCAAAGTTTGTGTAACGAGTTGAGAAACAACCATAATACAGATCAATTTGATTTCATTGAGGGTCACAAAGGCATGTTTACTGTGCTAGGCTTTAGTGGAAACCAAATGGCGCAACTGCGTGAAGATTATGGCATTTATGGTGTTGGCGATGGTCGAATTAACATTGCCGGACTTACCGAAACTCATATTCCATACGTAGCGGACGCAATTAAGAAAGTATCTCAAGCTTAATTGGAGTGTGGATGAAAAACTGGAAACTGATTCTGCCGCTTATGATGAGCGGCAGTTTAATTGCTTGTACGTCAACTCAAACGACGCAGGAACCTGTTGAGCCAGAGTCGCCAAAGGTCGAAGAGCCCGTTAAAGTCGAGCCAGAAGTGAAACCTGATGTAGATCCAAAGCCAGAGGTGGAGCCCAAACCAGAAGCGAAACCTGAGAAAAAGCCGGAACCAAAGCCTAAGAAGCCAGTCAAGGTCACAAAAACACCCGATGGCATGTTAATTCTTGGTTCTGAAGAATGGGTTTATGTTCCTGAAATTGACCAGACTTTCAAGGCTAGAGTCGATACAGGTGCGACAACATCATCAATTAGTGCGACTGACATTGTTCCGTTTGAGCGTGATGGTAAAGACTGGGTTAAATTTAAGATAGATTTAGGTGACAAAGACACCAAAGAATTTAAAGTACCCGTTGAGCGCTGGGCTAAAGTTAAGCAGTCTTCGTCAGAAGAGGTGGATAAACGAGCGGTGGTAAAAGCCTACATTACCGTTGGGGATCACAAAGAAAAGACAGAGTTTACGTTAGCGGATCGCGGACATATGACGTTTCCAATTTTGCTTGGTCGAAGCTTTTTTAGAGATATCGCCGTTGTAGATGTATCGAAAAAATATGTGCAAGATAAACCTAAAAAAACCGCTAAAAACTGATGTATTACAGCTAGTTTCTGCTACAAGCTAATGATTCGTGATTAACAAAAAATGGCCTCCAAAATTGGAGGCCATTTTTATTGAATCATATGCTTGCTTGTGATGCCCTGGTAGTCATAGTCATGTCCACTAAAATGCAAAACGAGCAGACATTACAATTTGCTGGCCATAGACACCATTATTTTTGAAATCTGCACCAAGCGATAGTTGCTGAGTTGAGTGGAATCGTGCGCCCAGATTGTAAATGGTGTTCGAATCGTCATTATCTATGATTTGGCCGATACGGCCATGTAGCTCAACATTTTGCATAAACCAAATACGAGTGCCAATATTCACTTCCGTGCGCCACTCGTCGCCCACTTTATCACTGCCGTTCTCTTTAATGTTGTGTACCAACATTTGGCCATAAATATCTGCAAATTGGCCTGCTGGCCCATTAAAGCCTATACCACCAGCAATGTCCCAGTCTCCGCTGAATTCACTGTCTGCGCGAGCAATGAAATGGGTATTCTCTGTAAAGTAGGTATTGAACTCGCCACCAAATGTACCAGGGCTAGTGCCCATGCGAAATTCCATCGTGTTGTAGTTGAAATTATTTGCGTGTGCGGAAAGTGGCAAAATAGCACACAAACCAAAGGCTGCAACCTTTAGAGCTTTACCTAGCATGGTGTCTCCGGGCAAGATGATTAAAATGAACAAAAAAATGGTCTGCAAAAAGCAGACCAAGATTGATAAAGCTATCATTTTAAGTGCTTGCCGTCACTATTTAGCTGTAATCGTCACTACATCATGTTGATATGCACAGCAATCGGGGTTTGTTTTACATGACCACGAGTTGTTCGACTTCAATCTCTGGTTTGTTCCCGCCTTCAAATTCGCCAAACAGACGGACTTTAGTCGTGTGATCAATCGGAGTATTTAGCTGAATATCGTCATCGAGTTCGACCATCACTTCACCGGAACCATCGCTAAAGACAAACTTATCCGCGCGAACTTGACGCAATAAGTTACCTTCAACGACCACATCTTTTTCAGTAAACATATTGGAGTCGTTTAGCAAGGCATCCAATTTTTCCACAGTGACAGGACCGTTAAACTGCAAGTTTGATTGGTTTTGAGCGTTATCTTTCGCGAACGCGATAGAAGGAGCAATAGCTAAGGCGGCGATTGTTGCGATAATTGTATTCTTTTTCATGTTACATCCTCATCGGTTTGTTTTGATGGGGTCATTAAAACAGGGCTTGTTTGAACCAATGATGATTTCAACATTCATATTCTATTCATTTGCTTGAGTAAGTGGGGACGATGACGTTATGATTGTTCATCTTCCTCTATTCCTTAGAAACATTCATGAAATCAGCGATCCCATCTTTAATGGTTCAAGGCACCACTTCGGATGCCGGAAAAAGTGTCCTTGTGGCAGGTTTATGCCGTGTATTAGCACGAAAAGGGATAAATGTTGCCCCATTTAAGCCACAAAACATGGCACTAAATAGTGCGGTAACCAAAGATGGCGGTGAAATAGGTCGAGCACAGGCCGTTCAGGCACAGGCGTGTAATATTGAGCCAACTGTACATATGAATCCGGTTTTAATTAAACCTAACAGTGATACAGGTGCTCAGATCATTTTGCAGGGTAAGGCGATTTCCAATATGGATGCGGCTGGCTTTCATGATTACAAGAAAGTGGCGATGGACACGGTGTTAGATTCCTTCTCTCGTCTGACTCAAGAATTTGATTCGATCATTATCGAGGGCGCGGGGAGTCCTGCTGAAATCAATTTACGAGAAGGCGATATTGCAAACATGGGTTTTGCTGAGGCCGCTGATGTACCAGTGATCATTGTTGCTGATATTGATCGTGGTGGAGTGTTTGCACATTTGTACGGAACACTTGCGTTACTTTCTGAATCTGAACAAGCGCGAGTAAAAGGATTTGTTATCAACCGTTTTCGAGGTGATATTCGCTTATTGCAATCGGGCCTCGATTGGCTAGAAGAAAAAACAGGTAAACCTGTACTTGGTGTACTTCCTTTTCTTCATGGTTTGAATTTAGAAGCAGAAGACGCGATCACTGCGCAGCAAGAGTTGCACTCTGAGGTAAAACTGAATGTTGTTGTGCCTGTTTTAACCCGGATTAGTAATCATACTGATTTTGATGTGCTGCGATTGAATCCAGATATCAATCTACGTTATGTAGGTAAAGGCGAAAAAATAGATAAAGCCGACCTTGTTATTTTGCCTGGGACCAAATCAGTGAGAGACGACTTAGAGTATCTAAGAAGCCAAGGGTGGGATAAAGATATCTTGCGTCATATTCGTCTTGGTGGAAAAGTGATTGGTATCTGTGGTGGCTACCAGATGCTTGGAAACTTGATTGATGATCCAAACGGCGTCGAAGGCCAACCAGGTCAAAGCGAAGGACTTGGCTTGCTTGATATCACTACGACGCTAACTAACAGCAAACAGCTTACAAACACACAAGCACAGCTTTCTCTTAACGGCAAAACAGCCAATGTAAAGGGTTATGAAATCCACGTAGGGCGAAGTGAAGTACGGGGCCTGCAACCTCTTACATTCAGTTCCGGTGAAGCGGAAGGGGCGATCAGCGAGTGTGGCCAAATCATGGGAACCTACCTTCACGGGTTCTTTGATGAGGCAGATGTCTTAAGCCTGGTATCAGAATGGGTAAACGGCACCCAAATCAAACAACAAGACTTTAAAGAGTTAAAGGAGCAAGGCATTAATCGCATCGCAGATGCTATAGAACAACATATGCGCCTTGATTTTTTGTTTAAATAGCACATTAACTGATTGAACTTTATATTCAAATAACCTGTTCTTTCGCTTGCCTTGTATTGGAGTATCTCTATGAAAGCATGGAAACAGCATGCTTGCCTTGCGGCAGTATTAAGCATTTCATTTTCAGCAAACGCAGCAACGAACCTAAAAGTGTATGCAGCCTCTTCTATGACGAATGCGATTAACGAAATCGCGCAAAACTTTGAAGAAAAGTATGACGTTTCTATCACTCCCGTTTATGGTGGTTCTTCTTCTATCGCTCGACAAATTATCAATGGCGCACCAGCGGATGTATTCATTTCTGCGAACACGAAATGGATGGATTATTTGGTCGATAAAGACGTCATTTATCGTGACAATGTCACAAATCTAGTGCGCAATAGCTTAGTGTTGATTGCTCCTCAGTCTTCAGAATTAACCTCATTTAACTTTTCTGATGCAAAGGCATGGGAGAAGGCATTGCATGGAAATCGTCTTGCTTTAGGCAATCCGACGTCAGTACCTGCTGGTATGTACGCGAAAGAGTCATTGACTACACTGGGTGTATGGAAAGCGGTTCAAACTCACGTCGCACCAGCAAAGAATGTGCGCTTAGCTTTGGCGTTGGTTGAACGTGGAGAAGCGCCTTTAGGTGTGGTCTACAAAACCGATGCTCAGTTAACTGATAAAGTCAAAATTCTCGGCGAATTTGCGAGTGATACGCATGCGGCTATTGTTTACCCGGCTGCAATTGTGAATGATTCTACTGAGTCGGAGCAGTTCTTCCAGTACCTAAAATCGGACGAAGCCGCACGCGTTTTTGCTCAATATGGCTTTCAGCAATAGACCGGCCTTCAATTATAGGAACGAAGCGTGACAGAACTGGAATACCAAGCCTTAATGTTAAGCCTCAAAGTAGGCGCGTACGCAGTACTTTGGCTGATTCCTCTCGGCGTTTTTCTTGCTTGGCTACTTTCTCGAAAAACGTTCTTTGGTAAATCGATTCTCGATAGCTTAATTCATTTACCACTGGTATTGCCGCCAGTGGTAATCGGCTATTTATTGTTGATTTCTTTAGGACGACAAGGGTTCCTTGGAAAGTGGCTCTATGAAAACTTAGGGGTAGTATTTAGCTTTAATTGGAAAGGGGCAGTAGTCGCTTGTATTGTCGTGGCTTTGCCTTTGATGGTTCGTTCAGTACGCTTAAGCTTAGATAGCGTCGACCCTAAATTGGAGCACGCAGCCTCTACGTTAGGCGCTTCTCCTTTAAAAGTGTTTCTCACCGTCACGTTACCACTGACCATTCCCGGAATTATTACGGGAACGATGCTGTCATTTGCTCGTAGTCTTGGCGAATTCGGGGCGACGATCAGTTTCGTCTCTAACATTCCGGGTGAGACCCAAACGATTCCGCTGGCAATGTACAACTTTATTGAAACGCCAGGTGCAGAAATGCAGGCGGCTCGTCTGTGTATCATTTCTATCGCGTTAGCCTTGTCTACATTAATGATCTCTGAATGGCTAAATCGTAAAGCGGCAAGCAGATTGGGTGCGAAGCAATGACGATTAAAGTCCAATTTAAACAAATGCTTGGTGAGACTGACTTCGACATCAAACTTAAGTTACCCTGTAACGGAATTAGTGCCTTGTTTGGACGATCTGGTGCAGGTAAAACGACGTTGATTAACATCATCAGCGGATTGGTCACTCCAAGGCAAGGGTATGTTGCGGTTGGTGAGCATGTTTTGTTTGACAGTGAACAGGGAATCAACCTACCAACGCACAAGCGTGGTATTGGTTATGTGTTTCAGGATTCACGTTTGTTTCCTCACTATTCGGTTCAAGGCAATTTGTTATATGGCGTTAAAGAAAAAGATGACGAGTATTTTGATGCAGTCACCGAACTCTTGTCTATCAAACCGTTACTAAAGCGCTTTCCGGTATCACTTTCTGGTGGTGAAAAGCAACGTGTTGCGATTGCGCGCGCATTGCTATCTAAACCCAATTTGCTTTTGATGGATGAGCCACTTGCCTCACTCGATATGCCAAGAAAGCGTGAGGTAATGCCTTTTCTCGAGGAGTTGTCGGAGAAGGTAAATATCCCTATTATCTATGTCACACACAGTCTTCAGGAAATTTTAAGGCTTGCTCAGCACCTTGCAATTATTGACCAAGGTAAAATTTCGAGTTCAGGTAAGCTTGAGGAAGTGTGGGCTTCTCATGCTATGCGTCCATGGCAATCTTTCTCAGATCAAAGCAGCTTATTTGAAGGCCGGATTGCTGAACATCATGAACGTTATGCACTGACTTGTATCAGCCTTGCACCTAATGTATTCCTGTGGGTGCAAAAGATCGACGGAACACCAGACACGCCAATACGCTTGCAAGTGCGTGCCAACGACGTTTCTATCACGCTCGAGCAACCCAAGGCGACGTCGATTCGAAATATTTTGCCTGCTATTGTCGATTCCATCGAGGCGTTTAACGCAGCCGATGACAAGCAGAGTATTAATGTATCACTCAAGCTAGACGAGAAATGTTATTTGTGGGCAACGATCACACCTTGGGCCCTTGATGATCTCAACCTAAAAGTTGGTAGCCGTGTTTTTGCACAAATTAAAGGTGTCAGTGTGACACAAAAAGATATGGCACTAGCGCCTCATTAACCGTTTAGACTGATTTACGCTTCATGATCAAAAAAGGCCGCAAAGTGCGGCCTTTGTTACTAGAAGAATGTCGGAATTACTTCGCGAATACTTCTTTGAATTCACGCTTAAGAAGTGGGTCACGACGTGCTTTCTTAAGTTGCTTAACCATGTCTTTCACACAGTTGTGAAGCACATTATCAAGTAGTTGAGCACGGTATTCTTCTTTATCTTCATCTGTCATGTTTTCTGGCAGATTAAGAGTAGGAAACTCTTCCATCACATTAATACCAGCGAATGCTTGGCCTACAGAAACTAGAGCATGAAACTGTTCAAAGTTGTCTAGAATGTTCTGTGCGCTTGCTGGCATTTCGTCCCATGATTCACGTACCGCTTCTTCAGACACTTCATGGATAGAGGTAACCATTTCGAACATTTGCTCTGGAACTTCGTCAAATTCGATAACTTTACGTAGCTCTGGAGAAATGCTGGCTAGATCGATTTTTTTGCTTTCGCTGTTAGTTGCTTCTGACATGGTGTGTCTCTCATTACAAAAAGGCGGGAATATTAATACCAAATGCATCAAATAGCTATACCCATTAATCCACAAGATGACCAAAGTGAATGAGTTTGTTGAACTTCTGCTCACAGGCCATGATTAGATAGGGTAACGTCCAGTCTAACTGCTTTATGCAATGGATTCCGTGATATTCAAACAAAAATATAGCACTTAATTATGAGTCGAATGCAACAACTCTATGAGTATGGTATATGTTTAATAAAGACATAATTAAAAATGGAACGCGTTATGCAACCGACAGGGACATCGATGCGAATCCTTCTGGTTGACGATGTTCAGCTAGACAGGATGCAGTTGGCTATTCGTCTAAAGCAACTTGGACATATTGTAAAAGCCGTAGGTAGTGGACTAGAGGCGTTAAATACCTACGAGAGTTTTGATCCGGAACTGGTGTTGCTCGATATATCAATGCCAGATATGAACGGTTTTGAAGTCTCTCTTCATATAAGAGAAACGTTTCCGGATTGGATCCCAATTATTTTCTTGAGTAGTCACGAAGAGCCAGAAATGATTGCTAAAGCCATAGATGCGGGCGGTGATGACTATTTAATTAAGCCGGTAGATAAACTGGTACTAAACTCTAAACTTATCGCAATGCAGCGTATTGCTCATATGAGACGAGAGCTTAAGCAAGCGACAGCTCAATTAGAGCAAGTTAATCAACTTTTGACTCAGCAAGCGAATGAAGATGGCCTAACCAAACTCTATAACCGCCGTTATATCGACCACAAGTTGGAATCGATGGTTGCATGGCATGGCCGTCACAACATGCCAATGGCTTTGATTCTATTGGACGTCGATTTTTTTAAACCGTTTAATGATAATTACGGTCATATTGAAGGCGACCGTTGCTTGCAAGCGATTGCGAATCAACTCAAGGCTACTTTTTGTCGCTCTGGGGAATATGTAGGTCGATATGGTGGAGAAGAGTTTGTTGTGTTGCTAGGGTGTACCGACACTCAAACAGCAGAAAGAGAAGCCGAGCGTATACAAGAGGCTATGTATTTTCTCGATTACCCACATGAGTATTCTAGTGTGTCAAATAGAGTGACAGTGTCACAGGGTGTTTTTGTTTTTCAACCGACAGGGAAAGAAGTGCAATCAGACTTGTATGCAACCGTTGATAAAGCGCTATATACCTCGAAGTCTTTGGGAAGAAACACACATACTGTAGTTAATTCTTTTTAAAAACAAAACCTTATGAATGTCGCTCTTTTTGTTGCGTTGTCACTTTTTGGTGGTTATTTTAAAGCTAACTCAAAGTAAGATAGGCAAACAGTGCGAACGGAATGTCGCAATCGGGCGTATACCTTATACCTATGATTAGATAGATAACATCGGGATAGTGGCAACGATGAGTGCAGTTGTTATGCTGATGGGGAAGTTCGGTTTTGTTTTAAACCCGGACAAGCTTGTTAACTTTCACGATTGGTGAGGGTCTAACGAAGCTTTATGCAGTTACGTCCGGCCTTTTTCGCTTTGTAAAGTGCTGCGTCCGCTAATTTAATGACGTCCAGAGGAGCTTGCCCATTCCGGCTATCTGCAACTCCGAAACTTGCGGTAACAAAAACCGACTTTCTTTTCGAACTGCTGCTACCACGACGTTTTTGTCCTTGTTTATGGTTCTCAGGGCGAGATTCTTCATCGCGTAATATCATCTCATATTCTGCAATCGATTTGCGAGCTTCTTCCAAAAAGTTCTTACATTCGTCAGCGTATTTGCCTTTAAAAACGATGGTAAATTCTTCTCCGCCAAATCGATAAACTTTTGCGCCGCCTGGGGTTTTAGTGAGGCGCGAAGCGACCATTTTTAGAACGTCATCACCAGTATCGTGACCGTAGGTGTCGTTAAACTTTTTAAAATGGTCAACATCAAGCATTGCGATCGTGAACTTCTTACCCATGTGTTTTAGATCGAGATCAAGTGCACGTCTGCTCGGAATCAGCGTTAGGCTATCGGTGAAAGCTAGTTGATGGCTAGCGGAAGCGGCATAAATAATGATAAGCAGCCCTGTTAGCGTAAACATGGTGCTTGATATGTACTGCACATCAAAGAAAATGAACGTCGCAGACGCCAATACCATGGCAGAGTAGGTCATCGCATGGATAATTTCATTCTTCTTTAAAACAAGGATTCCAAGAAAACAGACAATACCCACGCAATATAAAACAAGAATGAAAGGCAGTTTAGAGACCGTCGGTACAATAAATAGAATACCGCTTGTCCATTGTTCAAACCCTCCTTCAACGTAATATGCTAGCGTTAGATAAGACCAAAGAACGAACATTGCTAACATCAAGATGTAAGTCAACATAGCTCTGGAGTCAAAACCTTCTTTACTAAACAAAAATACCGTAAGAAACGAGACAGGAAGTAACGTGGCTAAAATGGTTAGCTCAAGTAAAGCGGTACCACTTTGAAGCGGGACTTGTAGGCGGTGCTGTATCACGAAGTAGGCTAGCAACATTGCCAAGCACACCATGGACTCTCTGCCTTGTTTAAATGAATAGCAAAGGAGTAGCGCACAACCTAATAGTATGTACGGCAAGTTTGCGGCAATGCCCCAGTTTGCCTGAGTCATCTGAATAATGCTGTCCATGCCCGAACTCACTATGCCCAGTAGCAAAAAAGGGAATAAGAATCTGAAGCTTGATGAAGTCATTGACGATGAGGACATCTATTACAAACTGCCTGAAAATAGTTGACTATATAATTGGTTAGGTAAATCGTTTTATCAATATGGATATTTATCCGTTATTGAATTTCGAACTTTGAGAACTAGCAAGAATACGTCTATTTGTTCCTTTTCCCAAGTATTTTGGAAGACATTACGGCAAAAAGAGAGAGATTGATTAAATTAAGAGCAATCAATAAGTTGTTATAAACAAGTCGTTGCTATACTCATTTCATAGGAAAAAGGAGATTTACAGATGCAGATAAGCTCAGATGTGCACAATTACATGGAAACATTAGTAGGCCAGGTTCTCAGTTTGCCCGAATTTTTAGAACAGTATGACAACGAACAGTTAGCCGATATTGCTTGCCTTGCGCTTATCCAGCTCAAGCCTGTCTATATCCGTCATGATATTGATTTTTTGTCTTCACTTCCTGAACAAAAATTAAGCCAGTTTAAGCAAAGCGCGGATATAGCGGTGAAAAACGCCGCAGAAATGGTGAAAGAAGACAGGCGTAAAAACCGAGAGTATGATGTGCCTGTAATTTTTTCCCATACTAGTTATGATGATGACAAAGAGTTGGATTGGTATGAAAAACCGATCCTTAACGTTAATATTAAGTAAGAGTCGCTCAGTTGACTAGTGAGCTGACCCAAGGAGGAATCGTGGGATTTTTTTCGCGTTTGTTTGGTGGTAGTGAGAAAACCGCTGAAGCTAAAACTATCGAGCCAGTTGAGTATAAAGGTTTCTTTATTTACCCAGAGAGCCTTTCAGAGGGCGGACAATATCGCATCGCTGGTCGAATAGAAAAGCATGACAATGATGAAGTGAAAACACATCGGTTTATTCGCTCCGATTTGCTTGGCTCAGAGCAAGATGCCAATGACCTTATGTTGAAGAAATCTCAAATGTTTATTGATCAAATGGGCGATAAAATCTTCGACTAGCAATTTACTGCAATTTGATTCCAGTCATCTTAAAAAGAGCCATTAGTGTATATGCTAGTGGCTCTTTCTTTTTAACGCTTAAATCTCTGTTAAGTCGGTATTTAATCGTTACCTGGTTAGACCTCAGTCTAGTACGGTGTTGCGTTGTTATTTTTCGAGCACAGAGCGACAATCATTCATTACTTAGCGTTATATGTAATGAAATTTAGTATTTAAATTACAAAACACTTGAAGTAATGAGACGCGTTCGATACAAACAGAATAATAACAGGGCTGTTAGTCAAGGTGTTATTGTGCAAATGGGTGTCCCCAAACATCATCTTTCGTTTGCAATTGTCTTGCGTGGTAAACAGATAGAAATAAAAAAGAATTAGAGTAGAGCGACGCTCTGTTTTGGGACTAATTTATTGATATGTATACAAGGAGTATGCGTTTTGCAAATCGGTGTACCTAAAGAGATACTCGCGGGTGAATCGCGAGTGGCTGCATCGCCGAAGTCGGTTGAGCAGTTAATAAAATTGGGATTCGATGTCGCGATTGAATCCCAAGCGGGGGGGCTAGCGAGTTTCGATGATGCCGCTTATGAAGCAGCTGGTGCGAAAATCGTTTCTAGTGAAGAAGTTTGGGCATCTGGCCTTATTTTAAAAGTTAATGCGCCAATTGTGGATGATGAGCAAGGCATTGACGAAATTGCGTTACTGCAAGATGGAGCAACACTGGTTAGCTTTATTTGGCCGGCTCAAAATGCTGAGTTGATGGAACAACTTTCCAGTAAGAACATTAACGTTCTTGCCATGGATTCCGTTCCTCGTATCTCACGTGCACAAGCCTTAGACGCGCTATCTTCGATGGCTAATATCGCTGGTTATCGTGCAGTGGTTGAGGCAGCTCATGAGTTTGGTCGTTTCTTTACAGGTCAAATTACGGCTGCCGGTAAAGTACCTCCAGCGAAAGTATTGGTTGCGGGTGCTGGCGTCGCTGGCTTGGCGGCTATCGGTGCTGCAGGTAGCTTAGGTGCTATTGTCCGTGCGTTTGACGTCCGCCCAGAAGTAAAAGAGCAAGTTGAATCGATGGGTGCTGAGTTCCTGACCGTTGACTTTCAAGAAGAGTCAGGCTCTGGGGATGGCTACGCAAAAGAAATGTCTGATGACTTCAACAAAAAAGCGGCAGAGTTATACGCAGAGCAAGCTAAAGATGTTGATATCATTATTACGACCGCGCTCATCCCTGGTAAACCTGCGCCGAAGTTGATCACCAAAGAAATGGTCGACAGCATGAAAGCGGGCAGTGTAATTGTCGACTTGGCAGCTGCTAATGGCGGTAACTGTGAATATACAGTGAAAGACCAAGTTATCATGACGGATAACGGCGTAAAAATTGTTGGTTACACTGACATGGTTGGTCGTTTGCCAACACAATCTTCTCAGCTTTACGCGACAAACCTTGTCAATCTTCTAAAACTGCTGTGTAAAGAGAAAGATGGCAACATCAATATTGATTTTGAAGATGTTGTTATCCGTGGCGTTACCGTGGTGAAAGAAGGTGAAGTTACTTGGCCAGCGCCACCAATTCAGGTTTCAGCTCAGCCGCAAGTGAAACAAGAACAGCCTGTGAAGCCAGAGCCTAAAGTAGAAGAACCTACGTCTCCAACGAAGAAAATTATTGGTGTGGCAGCGGCTGTTGGAGCCTTTGCATGGGTAGCATCGGTTGCTCCAGCAGCGTTTCTTTCTCACTTTACTGTATTTGTTCTAGCGTGTGTTGTCGGATACTACGTAGTATGGAATGTTACCCATGCACTTCATACTCCACTAATGTCAGTAACGAATGCTATCTCTGGCATTATTGTCGTTGGTGCATTACTGCAAATTGGACAAGGTAATGGCGTCGTTTCATTCCTATCTTTTATTGCCGTATTGATCGCGAGTATCAATATCTTCGGTGGTTTCACCGTCACCAAGCGTATGCTTGAAATGTTCCGCAAAGATAAATAGGAGTCACAATGTCTGCAGGATTAGTACAAGCAGCTTACATTGTTGCTGCATTATTTTTCATCATGAGTTTGGCGGGGCTTTCAAAGCAAGAGTCTGCTCGTAATGGTAACTACTACGGTATCGCTGGTATGACGATCGCGCTGATAGCGACGATCTTTAGCCCAGATGCGCAAGGTTTTGGTTGGATCATTATCGCGATGGCGATAGGTGGTGCGATCGGTATTTTCTATGCGAAGAAAGTAGAAATGACCGAGATGCCAGAACTGGTTGCGATTCTACACAGCTTTGTAGGTTTAGCTGCGGTTTTAGTTGGCTACAACAGCTACCTAGATGCGCCAGAAGCAGCAACACATGCTGAGCATGTTATCCACCTTGTAGAAGTATTCTTGGGTGTGTTCATCGGTGCCGTAACTTTCACCGGTTCAATTGTCGCATTTGGTAAGCTGCGTGGTGTGATTTCTTCGTCGCCACTTAACCTGCCTCATAAGCACAAAATGAACCTCGCAGCGGTTGTTATTTCTACGCTTCTTATGATCTACTTCGTAAAAGCAGATGGCAGCATGTTCGCTCTTATTGTGATGACTTTGATCGCGTTCGCATTCGGCTACCATTTAGTCGCTTCA
This sequence comes from Vibrio sp. Vb0598, assembly GCF_033338935.1. NCBI lineage: Bacteria > Pseudomonadati > Pseudomonadota > Gammaproteobacteria > Vibrionales > Vibrionaceae > Vibrio > Vibrio sp. Vb0598. The sequence continues at coordinate 82,446 of NZ_JAWOTP010000012.1, forward strand.
ATCGGTGGTGCTGATATGCCAGTTGTTGTCTCTATGTTGAACTCATACTCAGGTTGGGCAGCAGCGGCAGCAGGTTTCATGCTAGCAAATGATCTATTGATTGTAACAGGTGCTTTGGTAGGTTCATCAGGTGCGATTCTTTCTTACATCATGTGTAAAGCAATGAACCGTTCGTTTATCAGTGTTATTGCCGGTGGTTTTGGTCAAGAGATAGTGATTTCAGGTGACGAAGAGCAGGGCGAATATCGTGAAACAACGGCTGAAGAAGTTGCAGAGATGTTGAAGAACTCAAAATCAGTAATCATCACTCCAGGATATGGCATGGCAGTAGCTCAGGCACAATACCCTGTTCATGAAATTACTGATGTACTTCGTTCACAAGGTATTGAAGTTCGCTTTGGGATTCACCCAGTAGCGGGTCGTCTACCTGGGCATATGAATGTGTTACTCGCTGAAGCAAAAGTACCGTATGATATCGTTCTTGAAATGGATGAAATCAATGATGACTTTGCAGAAACCGATGCCGTATTGGTTATCGGTGCTAACGATACGGTCAACCCAGCCGCACTGGAAGATCCGAACAGCCCAATCGCTGGTATGCCCGTATTGGAGGTATGGAACGCGAAAAACGTAGTGGTATTCAAGCGCTCAATGAATACTGGTTACGCAGGAGTACAGAACCCACTGTTCTTCAAAGAAAATACATCAATGCTATTTGGTGATGCGAAAGAAAGTGTTGAGTCTATTTTTAAAGCACTTTAACCATTCTTGATTTAAAACTATACAGGGTCAGCAATCGCTGGCCCTTTTTTGTTCCGTTTCAATGTTATAGTAATGCAAATCCTTCTGTTAGCAGATGTCAATTGCTTGTAGATTGATGTATAGTTTTGGCTAATGTAACAAGTGACGGTAACAGTTTGATTAAAAAGTTTTTGCTCGGTTTTGCAACTGTATTGCCGCTTTTTTCGGCACCTGCATTTTCCGATTCACTACCAGAAAGAATAGATACGTTTACAGAGCTATTTAACTATGAAGTAGCTCTTAAGTCGTACGATATTCGTATTCTGCAATCAAATTATCCTACCAAGTTACTTGCGCCAGATTCGCTTCTGCCGCAAACGTCTGACTATCCGTTAAAAGATATCCAACAGCTTTACAGCTTGGCGAATACTTGTCGTGGCAAATTACCATTAAGTCCTTTAATTACTGAGCCTTTAGTATTTACAAGGGCGATTTGTAAAGGGACGCAGCTGACACCTCGTTGGTTCTCGCGTAGTGGTCTCATTCACCCTGGTGGTGGGACGTATGCGGCACGTTATGTGGATAAGTATCCAGAACTCAAACCCAAACTATCTCAGTACATGCATATAAAAGAGCGTGATAACGAGGAAGGGGATGAGTTGCTAGAAAGCTTGAAAAACATGGATGACGACGCCATTAATGCTTTGATTGCAGGCGCGAGCATGTTTATTGAAGGTAACGAACTTTGGTTAAGACGTGGTGACCGTTACTTTGTTTTCGAGAAAGATATCTGGCAAGAGAACGTAGCGAATGCGGGTCTGTCATACGCTCTAGCGTCTCAAAGCAAAAGTTGCTTTGTTAAACGAGGCAATATTTGTTGGGATGTAGAAGATCACTCGCAAGTTTTGCGGATCAGTATGATCATACTGGTAATCGCCAATATTCTTTTGGTGATTGGTTGGGCGGTGTACCGTTGGAATAGCAAGCGAGAAGAACTACGTAGTAGAATGCTCGTGTTGCAAATTTTAACGCATGAGCTCAGAACACCGATTGCATCTCTGTCACTAACGGTCGAGGGCTTTCGTCGAGAGTTCGAGCATTTGCCTGAAAGTGTGTATGACGAATTCCGCAGATTGTGTGAAGATACGCGCCGCCTGCGTCAATTGGCAGAAGCGAGTAAAGATTATTTGCAATCTGATAACCAAATGCTTGCAACAGACTGGGTACCATCCGTTGCAGATTGGTTAGAATTTAAGATCGAAGAAGAATTTGATAGTGCCGTGCTTTTTAACATCAATGAAGATGTGGCTGCTAAAGTTAATGTGTACTGGTTAGGAACTTGTATCGATAACTTGCTTCGTAATGCGCTTAAGTACGGTGTCGCACCGGTTGAATTGGATGTCTCAACTAGTGAAGAAAAAATAGTATTCCAAGTCCGAGATGCAGGAGGCCTAACGGCTAAAGATTGGGCAAATTTGAAGAAACCGTTCGTAAGTAAGAGCGGGTTAGGACTTGGATTAACAATCGTTGAATCTATGGTAGGCCGCATGGGCGGAAAAATGTCCTTAATGGGACCACCTACAACTTTTATATTGGAGATACCTTGTGAAACAGACACTGCTTCTCGTTGAGGACGATAAAAACTTGGCTGACGGCCTGTTAGTAAGCCTGGAACAAGCAGGATATGAGTGTTTACATGTGGAGCGTATTGCAGACGTAGAGCCACAATGGAAAAAAGCTGACTTGGTAATTCTCGATCGCCAACTCCCAGATGGTGACTCTGTACAATGTCTCCCAGAATGGAAACAGATTAAAGACGTACCAGTTATCTTGTTAACGGCACTTGTTACCGTAAAAGATAAAGTTGCAGGCCTTGATTCCGGCGCGAACGACTACTTAACAAAGCCTTTTGCTGAAGCGGAGCTTTTTGCGAGAATCCGTGCACAGCTACGAGCACCGGATTCAGCAGAACAAAGCAACGCTGATAAAGTGATTACAAAAGACTTAGAGATTGACCGCTCGACTCGTGAAGTGACTTATAAAGACGAGCTAATTACGCTTACTCGAACAGAGTTTGATTTGCTGCTATTTTTGGCGTCAAACTTAGGTCGCGTGTTTACTCGTGATGAGCTACTTGACCACGTTTGGGGTTACAATCACTTCCCGACAACACGTACGGTTGATACACATGTATTACAGCTTCGTCAAAAACTGCCAGGACTGGAAATTGAAACACTTCGTGGTGTTGGCTACAAGATGAAAGCATAAGTCGTAATGAAAATACTACTCCCTGTAGTTGTCTCATTAGCGTTAGTGAAACCAGTCCATGCGATGGACTGGTTTCAAACTAACACGCCTTTAACACAGGCACATCAACACTTACTTGAAGATGATCTTGCGGGTATGTTCAACTCTCTTGTTGAACTCTGGCAAACGGAACCAAGTAAAGATTTGACTCCTCACCTTAATGATCTTCTTGGTCAGTCACTATCTAAAAACTGTGGCAAGGCTCTCACTGGTGTAACGCTGCCTGATTGGATAAGTGGTGTGAACGTTATTCGTCAGACTATTCAAAGCCCTGGGCGAGATACATTTAGATTGGTGATCAAGCTAAGAGCTACAACTGACATCGAAAATATTTCATTTAATCGATGGGTGGATGATTCTATATCCGCGGACAGTTCATTCAGCTATGAACAACAGCCGAACGGGACAGAACTTGCCAACGAGCGTAGTTACTCGAAACGCTATAACTTAACAGGCAAGCTTGAAGCTGGTTTATATCACTTAACCGTTGTTTCTACTGATAAACAAGAGTATCGAACTTGGGTAATACTTGGAGATTCAAACTCTTCTCAATATGTTCGTTGGACATCTAAAGAGAATTGGAAAGTAGAAAAGAGCGCACTTCGTAATCCCCATTGTCCATTACCGCAACTTGAAGTTGGTTTGTATGACTACATTGATGGCCAGTACGAGCAAATGTGGAAAAAGACTTATGAGTCTAACTATCCAAATTCATTGGAGCTAGCGGGTGTCCCAAACGATAGATACGTATTGGCGGTAAGTATCAATAGTCGCCGTTGGCAGGGCGATATAATTGTTGAGCAGGCTCAAACTATTAGCCGAACCTATGATCTTTCCCAGGAAGAATAGTTAAAGAAATACTACTTGTGCCGATAAAGGTTCAGGACGAACTAAAATCACAAGTGTAGTATGAAAAACAAATATAAAATTCTTGCCACTTCTGTTGCTACTATTCTTTTCGCTAATGCTGCTTCTGCTGCTACTTATGCGATAGAGGCTCGTAGTGATGCAATGGGTGGCGTTGGTACCGTATCAGCAACTTATCTAACTGCGCCTTTTTTCAACCCTGCTCTTACTGCGATTTATCGCCGAAATGACGATGCAGGCATGATCGTGCCAAGTTTTGGTGGCAGCTACGATGATCAATATGATCTAGTTGATGAGATCGAACGCATCAGCAAATTGACAGACGTCGATGAAATCAAAAAATCGATGGGTGCTATCGATGGGAAAAAGACAGACTTTGATCTTGGTGGTGTCGTTGCCATTGGTATTCCCAACAAATTCTTATCTGCAACTGCATACGGTAAGCTATACACTGAATCATTCGTACAACCAAATGTTGATACCTCAGGTACTAATCCATTAGATGATAGCTATGTACAAGGTGTTTCTATTGGCGTGGCTGAAGCTGGTATTTCACTTGCTAAATACACTAATTTCATGAACCAACACCTTTCTTTTGGTGTTACTCCTAAACTTCAGCGTATATACACATACTCATACGCCACGAGTTTTCAGAATTTTGATACTAAAGACTTACGTGAAAATGAGACCGCGGAAACGATGTTTAACTTAGACGCCGGCGCACTTTGGTTCTTTGGCCCATATCGTCTCGGTATTTCAGCGAAAAATTTGATCGGAAGAGACGTTAAAACAAAATCATTCCAATATGGCAGCGATACGATAAAATCATACGAATATAGCATGCGTCCTGTATACACCGTTGGGGCAGGGATTGTTGCCGATTACTTTACGATGAGTGTTGACTACGATCTTAACGAAGAAAAACGTTTTTCATCCTTTGATGATAATACGCAAATGATTCGAGCTGGTATTGAATTTGATATTTTGCGTCAAATGGCATTACGGGCAGGGTATATGAAGAACTTAGCTCGAAGTAATGACGAAGGAACCATCACTGCTGGTATCGGATTGTCTCCACTTAAGTTGTTCGAATTGGATATCGCAGCTCAGTACACAAACGAGAACGCTATGGGTGCATCCATTAATTTCCTTGCTACCTATTAATCGAATCGTTATAGTCAGCTCCTCAAAATGAGGAGCTTTTTATGTTTGACGATTTACCCCCTCTATCTCACCAAGAGCAACAACAAGCTGTAGAGAGAATTCAAGAATTGATGGCGAAGGGCACAAGTACTGCAGAAGCTATCAAAATTGTTGCCGAACGGATTCGATCTGAGTACGCAGAAAAACAACAGCAACAAAACTAATCAATTCATGGACAGGGCATACGCCCTGTTTTTTTGCCTTTCTATTCCTCTACATTCCCAAATACCACCCTGGTTACGCTGTAACTACAATTTACTATACCTATATGATTTTAATCTTGTTCAATTACCTTTAAGACTAAATAGTAAGTTGGTAAAATTTTACCTCATTATGTTAACCTTGGTTTGCATAGTGCAGGTAATTAGGCGTTTTTTAAAGAACTTATAAATTAAACTCAATTATATCAATTGTTTACCACGGTATTTTAATCTGCCAACCATATTGGTCGCGATTGATCTTGTAATTTAATTACAAAGTCCAAGAGGGCCTCGTTCTCAGGCAGAAGATTATGCTAAAAAAAGAAAAAAGAGACACCGTAACTTATAGCGATAATTCAACTAGAGTTATTAAATAAGCGATATAAGAACAGTAAGCACTCGCAGACATATGTAATAGATGAAGCGAAATTCATCTCATTGAGCTGCTTTTTTTAGCCGAAATACGTCTCCTGGATTTGAGCGGAGCGTTACATATTGAGCATGCTTAATCTAAAGTAGTTTTACTAAACTAGGCGACGTTGAAGTGGGTAATATGAAACCTCAAGAGTAGTAGAAATCAAGAGTAGTAACGCGTGTTACAACGTAATGTTTTCTGGCATCCTTCCTGTTAAATAGTCCGATAATTAGAGAAGAAATTGGAAAAACATCGTTGATCTTTGGATGAGAGGAAGCAACAAGGTTGCAATGAAAACTATTTGCCTGTTTTACACTAAACTCCTTTAACTATCATGTAGCAGTAGTTTTGATGTTGTGTTCGCTCTATGTGGACTAGACTTAATATGAGAACAAAAACTAACCTAGGGAGGAATGATGGGTTATAAGCACGTTTTGGTTGCTGTCGACTTATCTCAATCTAGCCAAGCAGTTATCGAAAAAGCAATAATGCAAGTAGATAACTCAAGCAGCAAACTCTCATTTGTTTACGTAGATGTTGATCGCATAGTCATGGAAGCGAAGGAAGAGCAAGAATTGGAAAGAAGGCTGCAAGAGCTCGCTGATAAATGCTTATACCCAGTAAACGAGACCATGGTAGTAATCGGCGATCTTCATATAAAACTATCGGGAATCGTCAAAAAAGAGGGGATAGATTTAGTTGTCTGTGGTCATCATCACAACTTATTGAGTCGCTTTTTTTCATCGATACCAAAGGTTGTGAACGAAGTTGAAGCTGATTTATTAATCGTCTATTTAGACGAGTGATCGACACCTCTTGTTCGCACTCATCATTTTTTGTCACTAAAAAGCCGAACGTTTATGTTCGGCTTGGTGTATCGGTGATAATAAAAGTTTTTAGCCAGGAATGATTGATGCCTCATGAGATAAAACAGATGCAGACTCCGCGTTTGACTGCAGATCAAAATGTACGTTAACTTGCACGCCTTCTCGCTCAAAAGTGACATCATCAAAATCGGTCATAGCGATTTTGAATCCATTTCTAGCAAAAAAGCCAGTCACCATAGTTCGCTGCTTAATTTCTAATGCAGACGCGAGTAGCTTATCCATGGCATTCTCCTTGGTTATTGTGAGGATATGGGTAGAAGATACACATAGATTGGTATGAAATCAATTTTATATAAAGTTGCTTTTGATGAAAATTTTAATGTAAGTCAATCTAACGTTTACCCCACGTGATTTATTCCACGCAAAACCTTGATAACAAGACGGCAGAGCATCTCACATTGTGATAGCAAGCATAAAGATGGGGGTGTTAATAAATACCGCTGAAACAATATGTTACAAAGATTAGCGTTAGGCCTAGTTGAGTAGACAACGCAAAATTCTAAATCTGAACAACCGCCCTAAAATGACTCACTCTTCAATACTTGTGATAACTCAGACCTAATAAAAGTAGATATCTCAGCTAGCTTTCTTGGCAAAGGGTTTTGATAAGGGTAGGCAATATACATGGAACGTTCTATATCAAAAGTTTGCGATATTCGGATGTTTTTGTCTATATAGTTACTTTTAATAAGATAGTTTGGAATGACACCAACCCCAACTCCCTCAGAAACAAAGTTTATTAAAATAGAGGTGTTATCAACTTCGATAACATCAGTATATTGATTTTTAATTGATTCCTTATTCGAATGATGTTTGTAGATTAATAGTGTTTTGTTGTTGGCATTACTTACCCTAGATATCAAAACATCACTATAATCACCAATTTTATGTGCAATAAGAGTGTCATCAATAACATTATTAAGCCTAATCGCTAAATCTACATTGCTTTCTAATAAATTTTCTACATTGTTACTTGACGATATTTCAAAATCAACTTTTGGATATCGTTCTTGTAAGTCTTTAAGAACAGAACCAAAAATAGAAGAGGCTATAGAGTTGGGCATTGTGATTTTAAACTTTCCATCAATGCATTCACTCAACGAGCTAGCTCTGTAATTTAACTCGTGCAAACTCTCTAACGTCTTGATAGCAAGCTCTCTAATGCTTTCGCCATGATCAGTTAAAACGAGTTTCCTTGTTGTCCTGTGGACGAGTGTTACGCCAAGTTGTTTTTCTAATGCTGCTAGCTGCCTGCTGACTTGAGCTTTCGACTTTCCAAGTTCTTTTGATGCCTCTGTAAGAGAGAGGTGTTTACAAATGGCAGCAAAGCAGATCAGCTCATTGTTCATCAATTCCATGATTGTTACCTTTTTGCAACTCTGAGTCACGTTGTCTTTTAACTGGTGGGAAAGTATAACTTGCATCATCGGAGGGGGACAATGATATTTAAAAACCGCCATGAAATAATGGCAGACTACTATCTTAATAAAACCATATTGGATATTAAGTTAAACCGATATCCTGAAGAAATTAACTCAATCGGATTAAATATAGAAAATAAAGATTTAAAAATAAAGAATTTGTCTCGTGAAATTACTAAGTTGGATTCGGGTGATTTAATTGTTGATAGTGCATCATTGATAATGACTCATTACATATCTAAAAAAGTAATAATAAAAGTTGAAATTGATTTTTTAAATTATAAAGTTAAACGTGTGAGGATATTTAAATATGAAGACTGCAATACAAAATTCGAAAAGATCTGTTTATCAGAAAGATACATTGTATAGAATAATAAATAATATTAGTGCTTTGTATACCAAATCACTAGTAAAATTATTTGGTGAAGAGTTGAGAATCCATCATTGCAAACATAAGATTAATGTAAGAACCACTAACGAGTTGAGTGAGCATATGAAGAAAGATCTAGGTATAGATTGAAAAGTAGAGAGTTTACATCTGTTAGATTCCTTGTTCCTATAAAGGTAATCTAGTACTTATACGTTTGGGTTAAGCAAATGCGTGTCTATGTTGACTCATATTGAATGAGCAAGATGCAAAACCAACGTGCATGGTGTCGGACGTAACCAAAGATACAGTTCAAGTGGTCGCTGTGGTGGAATCGAAGTTCATGGCCCATACAAGACAGCTGATGAAGCTTGCAAGGAAGCAAAAGCCAAATACGGTGTAACTAAACTGACTTCACCAATGCTAACCTTCTAACCTTTAAGTTCGCATTATGGGCGCTTATGTTGAATACGATTGCATATGCGTATCCTATAAAATGTCTCTCTTTTGAGGGACAATTCAATGAAGTATCACGAAATGACTAAAAACTATATTTTTCGTGAATTTGAATGTGGTTTAACCGTCGAAGAAGCTGCCAAACTTTGTTTAAAAACTGTGAGAACGGTCAAAGAATGGGATAAGGGGAAATCTATACCGCCAGAGTGTAAACGCTTGATGAGGATGAATAAGGGTAGGGAATTAAGCTCTTGTGAAGATTGGGAAAGCTTTGTAATGCGGCATGATCGCTTAGAGCTTCCAACTGGACAATTGGTCACCGCTCAGCAAGTGTTGATTGGTGTGGCTCTTCTTGAGTTAGGGGCTTCGAACGATTTAAGGATAGCTCATAAAATTCTTCGGTACGCTAGAGCACTAAGAAAGCTAATTTAAAGGCCAGTAAATGGGGGGCATAACGCCCCCATTATTAATCAAGTACAGGAGGCGTTATGTGAGGTCCTAAAAACTTATCACCATTAAAGTGAATCATATGTTCTGGACGATCTGCTAACCAAACTTCTGTTTCCCAGGCTATCTCTTGCATCCATTTAGAAAAATCTTTTCTAGACAAAAATGCTGTAACAAAGACGACTCCGTAAGGACAGTCTTTAAGGACTGAACGTTTTAGCTCGATACACCTTTCTGGGTTTAAAGGGTTTGATGAGTGAACTGCTTCGATCAGGTATAGCCATTCTTTCTCTTCACTAAATGCTATAATGTCGGGGAGCATTCCTCTATCTTTAATGTTCAGACCTAACTTGACCATTTCTTCGGAGTACTTGTGCATCTGTTTTTTCGATGTATCACCGATATACAAAACCTTAGCACCATAACCAAAAATTGGGAGAAACTGCTCTACCACTGCTTTTTGGATTTTATTATGTGGGCCATTATCCAACTCAATCACTAATCCCTCTGCAAGCTGGACTTCAAGCTTTTTCGGTTTTCGTGTTCCATTAAGTTGGTTTATATAGTCCTTATCTACTTCAAACTGAGAAAGCGAAGAAGTCCACTTTGGTGTATTGAACGTTCTAATTAGTTTGCCAAACTCTTTGTTAATGGCGTAACCTCGAGTTCCATCATTAGTATCAGCATTTGGATTATTAGCGCTTTTAATAATCAATCCCATGCCAATAGGTCTAATTAGGTCTTTTCTACGAATGTCATCGTAGCTACCTGAGCTTATCGTTTCTTCAAAGTTTTCATTTATATATTCAATAATTTTTCGACTAATAAGAACTATGCCATCATCAATAGATTTAGCATCTACCCAGCTAGAATCTTTGCGAACATCACAAAGTGCCATAAAGCACATTGCTACTCTTTCAAGCCTCCTAGTTGAGAAATCTTCCATAGGAAGCCCTACAGAGTGAAGTATTTCCAATGCTTCTAAGATTTTTGTTCTAACAGGTTCAGATTTGTTTTGAGCTACTTTTTTTATATTCTTCATAAGAAAGACAGTTGAACATTTTGCTTTTCGTTTACATTGCCCCCTTTGATAAAGGAAACAATACTCTTGGCGATATGATACGACATCAAAGGAGGCACAGCATTTCCTACTTGCTGAAACTGTGATGATTCAGATCCTAAAAAATTGAACCAATCAGGAAAGCTTTGTAGACGAGCTCCTTCCCTAACGTTTAGCCTTTTTCTTCTACCATCAGGTAGCCTGATGCGGTGCATATCTCCAGTTGCTCCAGCTAAATTACGACATGTAACAGTTCTAGCTGGACGATCCAAGTGGAGGTCTCGAGGGTTTATACATTTAGACGCTTTCTCATATTTAGCGATATACTCATCCTGACTAGCAGTGACAAATTTATGCTCTGGCAAAACCTGATAGGCAATGTCTGACAAGGCATCACCTGAAGTAAATTTATATTTGAATCCTTGCGGGAACTCGTATCCACCTTTATGGCCAATTACAATCAAGCGCTCGCGGTTTTGAGGGACTTCATAGTGAACCGCTTTTACAAGTTGATAGCTAACGGTATAACCAAGATCTTCTAGTTCTGAAATAATTTCTGTTAAATACTCTTTATTTTTGTACATCATACCGCGTACATTTTCGAAAAGACAAAGAGTAGGTTTTACAGTCCTAACGGCTTTAAGAAATATCGGAAACCCATCACGGGAGTCTTTAAGCCCTTGTTGTTTTCCACCGACACTAAAAGGTTGGCAAGGTGGACCTCCAATAACTAAATCCGCTTGAGGAAAGTCAGTTTCAGTTGTCAGTGTTACATGATGACAATCACCCGACAAATTTTGGTTGTATGTTGCAACAGCATCTTTGTCTTGCTCATAGCCTATAGTCTTAATACCAGCAGCTTCAAAACCTAAAGCTAAACCTCCACAGCCAGCGAATAAGTCGAGAGCAACCAGTCCAGATTGTTTAGCGTTTTCCGGCTTTAATTGCTCCAAGCACTCAAAATAAGACTTCATAGTTACAGTGTTACCTTACTAAAAATTTTTAGTTGGTCATGTTAACACTAATGTTGAAAGTAGTCTTAATTTTTGACGCCTTGAAAACAGTGGAATTTACCCCCGTAATACAGATTCGGGGGTTTGACCTCCCGCCGCACGTCGCGCAATCGTCCTAGCCCGTCCTCACTTGCTCCGCGCGTCCGTCGGAGAGAACCCAGAAAAGAAGAGTAAGCATTGCTCGACACTCGCAAAGCTTTGATGTTGTGAGTATGCAGCGTTCCAGTAGGTTAACGCGCCTTTGGTGTTGATAGTCTCTGCGAGGCTGATCTAGCAGGAAGGAGGGCGGCAGCATCCAAATGGCTTTGGGCTGCTAACCGCGCCGATTAAGTGATGGGGCTAGGTTTTGCTAAGGTGGGCGGCTTGGTGCCTCGTCGTCGCTCCGCAACTCCTTATCCCTGCGGGGCTGGCACCTTGCCTTTAATTGAAGTAGTCGACCAGTTTGCCTAGGAGGTATCTGGAAAGGTCATACACGAGCACCACAATGACTGCATTCACTATCGAGAGATGATCAAACAGCTCGATGATTTCAACCAGCTGTCCATGCGTTACGTATTCATTCATTAGGTTTCGTCTCCACTAAACAAACCGCCAACGGGTTTGAGTTCAATATCTTGCTCTTGCCGTTGTGCATATTGCTCATACGGCGAACACGTGACATAGAAATTGGATGCGCCGCGAGACAGCTGGACGAGGCAATCGTCCAGATATTCCATCTTGACGCCCAACTTATTTAGGAATCCGTCATCGAGGTAAGTCACACCACGCGGTGTGACAACCTCAAAATGCACGTTGACGTGTATCGAGGTGGCTTTGTGCCAACGTTCCACGGCAGAAACATAGATACTCTCTGAGTTCGCCAGTGGGAACCAAGCAGGAACGGTGCCTACGTCATGATAAGACTCATTCCCGCAACCAGAACCCGTACAGCCAGAACCACTAGAACCCATGACAGAACCAGGCGAACCACTTTGACTAGGACGAGCTTGAGCTTGCGAAGTCGAAACGCCACCTTGCTGCGAAGTTTGATGAAGCTGCGTTCCTTCCGCAGTTGTCGTCTCAGAATCAGAAACCATACCAATAAGCGCATAAACTAAGTACCCAAATGAAAGCACGACCAGTGCCATAGCTGCTAAGAATTTCGGGTTAAGAAAGATGTTCTTTCCAAGTCCCGATTTGGTGATTTGCCCCGTGACAGTCGAGGCGTAGAGTAGGTGGACATCAAGCGGCACCTTGAGGTTATAAACCACATCGTCTTTGCTTGGTTTGGTGACCGTTCGCGTCGGGTCATGTTCCAAGATGCGCGGTTTACGGTTGGAAAAGAAGATCCCATCTTTACCCTTATGTTGCTTGGCCAACTCCGCGACACCTTTTAACTCTTTCGGGATTTGAGCAAAGTCAGGCGTGAGCAACACAATGTCCCAGTTGTAGTGCCGGTGCTCCATAAAGGCGTTGTTAAAGTTCTCGGGATAGATGATGCGCCCTTGCTCATCAAAACGTGTGCGTTGGCAATCGTCTATCTCGCCATTGTCCAAGCTGGACGTATCAATCGTTAGCCAACGAGAGTGAAACAGCTCAGAGAATCCTTCCGGTAAGTGAGGCTCAAACTCAGTGAAAGGGCGCTTGTGTATGTTCGCCATTTTGAAACCTGCATTGACCGAGAAGATTTGCTGACACTCATCAATGAGGATGAACGCCCCAATGGGCGCCCAACAGAAAAAGTATTTCCAAAGCTCGAAGCCTTCAGGATTGCGAGAGCTAATGCGAATGAGCCGAGCTGTATCAGGGAACTTCTCACCAAGGCGTTGTTCAATCACTTCAAGTGGCTGCATGCCATGAATGTTGGTAATGCAAATTCGACCTTCACGCAGTGCAGGCAGTAAGTCAAACCACACGGCGCAAGCCGATTTGTAAGAGCCACCGTGACCGTATCGAAATGAAGTAGCCATTCAATCACCAGTTAAAGAAACGCATAACTAAAGACGTAGCGAACGCATCAAAGATGACACGTAGCCCAGAGGTGACGCCGTATTCGGTCAAGATATAACGGACGTCAGAGGGAAGCGCATTAAAGCGGTCTTCGACAAGCGTATAGACGCCATATTCTTCGAGCAGCAGCTGCGCAATCTTGAGTGCGATTTGTATCGAGGCAATCTTGATATCGAGCCATACTGAGATAAGCCACATCGCGCCATATTCAAACGCGTTCTTTATCCATTCAATCGCCACATCAAAGAAGTCGAGAAAGGTTTGCCCAATGTTGGCAATAAACTCTAATGCTGAGTAGATGTATTCCATGTTATTTACTCCGATTACCAAACAGAACCCAAAGGGCGATTAAGGCACAAATGAACAGCACGACAGGGCGCACATAACCCGATACCGCATCAAAACGCTGTAGTCCTGATTCAACGGTTGCGCCTTTGATATTGAAAGACTTGTCGCTTAATGTGCCGTTGTTGAAGTTGGTGCCGATAGTGATTAAGCCTTTGATGTCGTCCACATAGCCTTGAATGGATTCGGCTTTTTCATCTATCGTGGTTTGCAGGTTGGCAAAGTCTTCTGCTGTGAAGATTTCGCCAGTGATAGCGGTGCCCGTAGGTGTACCAAACTCAGAGCCAGTCAATAGACCCTCAATCGCATTTAAGCTGCTATCGAGTTCGCCCACAGAATCACCAAGCCCTTTTAAATCGTTACGAATACCAATGGTGGCGTTGGTATTGTTGTTCACCGCCGTAGTGATATCGCCGTTGGCTTGTTGGATGAGTGCCTTGGTGTTTTTATAAATTTTGTTGTCATTGATTTGCTGCTCTTGAATGGCTTGGGTGTTATCGACCAAAGAGCCTTTCACATCAATCACCGCGTTGGTGATGTCCGCGTGTGACTGGTTTATATCGACGTTAAGATCATGAATGCCTTTGTTCACATCCACGTTAAGCCCTTTAATAGCAGAAAGGACTGCCGTGTCTGTCGATTCATCCGTGTCAGGGTCTTCTACATCCGGCTTATCATCAACGACACCGGGATTAACCGTGTTGGTTGAATCATCGGGTAGGACACTTGGGTCTTCAATCTCGCCTGTTGGGTCGTCAGGGTCATGGGTTGGGTCTTCCGGTTCATCAGGTGGAATGATGGGTTCATCCGGTCCCTTATCGCCCCAAAACAAAGTACCACCTTCACACTGACGACCAGTGAACGCGAACTTGAGAGAACATTGAGAGTCGGGCGTGTACTGTCCATCAGGAACGCCAGTACAAATAATGGTAGATTCGTTTTTGGTCATTTCGCATCGAGTGGCACCGTAGTCACCGTAGCAAGCGCCCGTCACCAGTTCGCCGTAAACCGCAGGGTGCCAATGCAATTTCACCGTATCACCAATGGACTGTTTGAACTGGCAAGCATCCATACATGAGCCGTCAGGGTTTTCGCCAAGTTCACATTCAGGAACGATAGGTTCACAGGTGTAACCATCACCATCCTCTACTTTTTCATGGTCTGCTGGACATTTAGCGGTACGATGAAGAAACGTTGCAGCGTGATACCTCGGGTAACTGGGACTGGTTGTGTTGCAAATAATCATCAAAGAGAATTTACTACTCTCTATAGAGCATGATGTCGTATAGAAGTCTTTGTAGTTAACAAACTTATTTTCATAACAAGAAACATACGAGTAAGGGTTAACCCTTTTACCCAAGGACAAGTTACAGTTAGGATAAGCGGCAACATCGCTAGCGCTGTAAGTTGGTTGAACTGCGCTTGCATTAAGTGATAAGAACAAGCACGAAAACAAAAGTAAAAAGAGTGACTTATTCACATTTGCACCATTAAAAAAGGGAGCCGAAGCTCCCTTTATCCGTTGATTAGTGAGTATTGATGCCACTCACAAAGCCGTGGAGGAATGCCCCCGCAAAGGCAACACCTAGAACGATAGCGAGAACATCTCCAAGTAAATTACCCGATAAAGGAGGCATAGAGGTGAGCCGTTATTTACGCAAGAAGCCAACAACCATTGTCACACCAAAGCCCAGTGCAGCCATACCAATCAGACCCGCCACAACCAGTGATACGTTAGCTTGGCCACCGGATACCGCAGAGTTGATTGCGCCCGTGATATCGACTTCAGCGAACGCTGGAGAGACAGACGCAACCATAAGAGCAGCGCCAGCTGCGGTTTTTTTGTTTACGACTGCGTGTTTTACGTTAGTTACAACAAGTTCTAGTTTTTTCATAAGATTTACCTTTTACTCATAAGGCGAACAACACGACCCACCCAGTGACCAACGACCATGTTGATCAAGAGCACGCCACTGACATACAGGAACAAGTCACCGTTGAATAGGACTGGTTCCTTATATTCTTGGTAGTCCACCGCCGAAATCAGCACGTATTCTTGGCAATCCGCAACAGGCGTTTTTGTTGCTTTCAAATTGCCATACTGGTTAACGACGGTGACGCATACAGACATTTTTTAGCCTTGAACGGGTTTCATTGAAGCCTCGAAGTGCTTCTTAATTTCTTGGTCGACTGGAATAAGCTCAGTCACGATAGCGCCTGCCAATGGGTCTTCTGGGTTAATCTCCAAGCGCAATTGGTATTCACGGCGAGGAACGAGAGCACCAGTGCGCTCAAGAAGCAGGGCATATTCATGGTCAATCATCAAAGGTTGATCCCATTGGGGATTCACATCACCGGATTCACCGATAGTGCGGCGTTTGAATTTCTCTGAGTTGATTTCACGTAGAGGACGCGACACGTTCAGTTGAGCACTGTCACCACGTGCTGAGTTCCAAGTGATATCCATGCCAAGTACAAAAACGGATTTAGCCATTTGTTAAGTCTCCAATATGTGAGTCACCAACTTGCCGTAGGTATCGGGGAAGGTGAATTTCGTTCCATCACGGACAAGGGAACCGACCACGGTTTCAATGTCGCCCTCATGGAACTCGATAAGTGAATTAAGGATTTTCCCGTACTGGCGGCGCATCCAATGCGCAGAGGCCAACAGGTCTAACGCCGCGCGTTTGGTCGGGACGGGTTTGGTATTGAATTTCTTTGCAGTAGAAATCGAGGCTGCGAAATCATTGAGCGCGGCATACGCGCCAGCCGGATTCAGCAATACATCAACATTCCATTTTTTAAGCTCGACCTCAGAGCGATACCAGACAAGACCCGTGTTTGCGAGTTTCTGCTCAAGAGCCTTGTTGTAGATACGCCAGTAAATGCGCGAGGTACGCGAACCAATCGAGTATTGCTCTTTGGTGTAAATCGGTTTGCCGTCTTTGCCGATACTGGCAATGGTCATATCTTCATGAAGCACAGGACCACGACCACGTTCAGCCGTTCTGAAACAGTCGTCACGCCACGCCTTGTAAGCGTATTCGCAATCAAAAATCCCGTCGTAATCGTCATAGGCCAAGTCAACACGCGCCAAAGTTTGCACACCAAGCACATTGGTCAGCCAGTCATGCAGCGACCACGTAGGACGACGGGCAAATACATGCTTGCATCCCGTTCCGTTGATTTGGAAATGCACCGTGTCATTGTTACCGCCGATACCAACGAAGCCACAGAAGTCTTCACCATCTGGCGAAGTCAGCTTCATGGATTCGGTGTAGAACTGGAAACCCAAACCGCGAGGCGCAGACAGCGACAAACCAAGCACTTGATTGGTGAAGATACGCAAGCAATCTTCTAAGTAGTTGCGGTAACAGATATCAAAGGCTTTGTTGTACGCTTCAATTTCTTCAGACGTCTTAGCGACGGTCGGATTAAACACAGGTGGAGCAGGGAACTTAGGCGCACAACAGTGACGCTGTAACAATCCCGATTTGGCAAAGCCTTTGTATTCTTCATGCTTGTGCAATCGACGAACCGCATCATGACAATGGCGTAAGTCTTTCACGGCAAACGTAAAACACAGGTAATCAATATGAACGCTTTGCTCATCGAAACTTTTAAGGATGTTAGTTGCAGTAGTCATCAAACACCCCCAAATTGATACGTTGTTCAACGGTCGTGTTGGTGATGGACACCAACTCATAAGAAGCGAACTGAGAGGAAGCCCAAGACTCAAGATGAGACATGGATTTAAGCAAATCCCATTCGTCGCAACCTTTGACCAACACAGAAACCGTGTAGTCAGGCAGCAAGTCGTAATAGATGATTTGAGCTTCGTTCATGGATTAAGCCTCTGAACTAGGCTTGGTGACGCTGTCACAGTTTTGATTGTTTTGGTTTTCAATCTGTGAGTTAACGGCGTGAATCAATCGACGAGTCATTTCACAATCAGCCAGTGCACGGTGCGCCGTTAAGTCAGACACATCAACATTCTGTTGAGCGCAAGCGTTGGAAAGTGATTGCCACTTGTAATCTTCATGGTGTTCATTCCAAACACCAAAGAACTCTGCATACCAAAGCATTGCACACTGAGGAACACAGAACTTGAAAAACAAATCGTGAACGGATTGGACGTAAGCAGCGTTACAGTGCTTATCCAAAGATTGGATAATTAAGCGCGTATCAAAATCTGAGTTGTAGATGATGATTGGGCGACCGTTAAGAAGCGGAAGAAAATGGTTTGAGAAGACTAAGTGAAAGTCGGGCGCATCCTTAACGTCTTCATCGGTGATGCCATGAATAGCAGTTGCTTCAGCAGGAATCGAACAAGTTGGTTTAACAAGTTCGTTCACGATAACTTTGCCAGTGTGAGCACAGATAGCAGTGAACTCAACAATTTCTGCGTCAGCGCCTAAGCCAGTAGTTTCTGTATCGATAATGATCGCATTTTCAGTAGAAAGTTTTTTCATTGCAACACCTTGACTAGTTGAGAGAGCGACCGCCAAAGCCTAGCGCGAAAGCGTCAAGGGCAAACGCCCAAAGCTAAGGCGGTCTGATACAGTAAATTCTGTAGTGATTAAATACAGATATTTCTGTACCGTCAACACAGCAAAATCTGTACTAAAAGACTAAAATCAGTCCAATAGCGTGATTAGAGGAAAAGCAGAAATGTACACAAACAAGCTCATTGATGCTTATAAAGAGCAAATGAACTACATTCAATACAAGCAGATTGCTCATGACCTAGGTGTAAGCCCTCAAATGCTCACAGAAGTAAGAAAAGGCCGAAGTTATCTCAATGAAAATCAGATACTTATGCTTGCTGAAACTATTGGTGAAGACAAAGAAAAGGCACTGATTGGCTTGGCGATGGATAAAGCAAAAACGCACGAAGCGCAGACACTATGGCAGAGCATAGGAAAAAAGTTTAACGGACTTGGGTTATCAAGCATTTCAATGGCTTGTGCTGGATTAGCCTTAGTGATTGCAAGTCCTAAAGAATCACTATATCAGTGCGCATTATGCGACGTTATGTTGAATAATGTTTCATATCAATTACATATACACCCTTTTGATTATCAGGGTATATATGACGAACTTTCGAAAAATGAGCAAGAATTACGTTTTTCGTGAATTTGAGTGTGGTTTAAGCGTAGAAGAAGTAGCAAAACTATGTTTTAAAAGTGTGAGGGTGGTCAAGTTATGGGATTCAGGAAAGCCCATACCACCCGAATGTAAACGACTTATGAGAATGACCAAGGGGAGGGAACTAGCCACCTCAGAAGCTTGGGAAAATTTCAAAATGCATAAAGACACGCTTGAACTACCTACAGGACAACAAGTTACACCTCAAGAGATCCTGACTGGAATAGCTTTACTTGAAATTCAATCACCTAGTGACACAGAAACGCTTACAAGACTCGTTAAATATGCTAGATGTATAGCCGGACTTAAAAGGCAATAAATTTCATATAACAAGCGTCAAGGGCTTAAAAATGAAAAGCATATTTCTAATAGCTGTAAGCATATCCACACCATGCCTAGCAAACTTTGATGGCAGCCATGAAACAAATAGAGGAAATGGTCAGTTTTTCAAAACACACTATACCACTAGTGATAATAATCAGTTTCACATAGGTTGCGGAATTGGCGATGACAAAAAAGGATTCACAATCATTGGATTAAAACATCCTCGTCTATATGCCTGGTATGGAGTCAGTGATATAGAGCTAGCAGTTGATGGTGGTCAGAAAATTAAAATTGAAGGTGGAACTAAGAGGTACGATGATATGTATTATGCGAAAAATCCACCAAAAGAAGTTTTAGAGCAAATTTTCAACGGGAATTCCGTTGAAGTTCTTTTGTTCAATCGTGAAGAAAGAGTTACCTTCTCATTAAACGGCAGTAAAGCGATTTACAATAGCCTATGGGAACGCTGTATGTTACCCACTCACGAATAGATACATTTAAGCCCCTATAGGGGCTTTTTGTTTTAAGGAAAGAAGAAAATCAGTAGGTTTGGAGTGAAGACTTTCACCCCGTATTACTATACGGGGCGGACGCCGCACCTCCTCATTCCTCCTCCTCAGTCTCGTCGTCGTCATTCGTCCATGCGGCTTTAAGGGTATAAATCAATCTCGACACTCGATTGATTTGATGCTGATAGATAAGAGCGTTGCAGTAGCAAAAAGCCCCACTATCGTTGTGAAGCTCTGGAAGGGAGGCTTAGCAGGAAAGGAGGGCGGCAGAACCCAAGTAGTTTTGGGTTGCTAACCGCGCCGATTAGATGGGGAGGCTATCTTTAGTTAAGTGGGCGGCTTGGTGCCTCGTCGTCGCTCCGCAACTCCTTATCCCTGCGGGGCCAACTCGAAAGTAATAGAATGGTAAAAAAACTTCCCATAACGCCACCAATCAATCCACCCAACAACATATCAAAAAGATAGACATCATTCATAAGCTCAAGAGCAGCGACAAAATCATTTACCGTTACATATTCATCATTCATTAGAACCACCAAATAAAAGCGCAAACATAATCACACCACAGCAAGATAAAACCAAAACATAGATTTCACGCGCAGTATCAACAAGCCACATCAAAACCTCACATCAAAAAAGAGTTTTCACTCATCGCTTGACCTCGTAGAGAGCCAATACTGGCGACATCCGTCTCAACCGCCTCACGTTCCCGAGGCTCAATAGGATTGGATGGCTCGCACGTAATAAGGCTCTTAAGCTCACCTTGCTTTAGAACCATTAAACATTCATCGAGTAACTCAAATTGAACATCAACCGCATCAAGATAGCGCTTGTTTAGAGAATACAAACCATCATTGGTGTAAGCGTTAATGATCACATCAAAGTGCGCCGTTCTCAGGTTAAGACCATTCTTTTCCTTGATGTTGGTGCGCTTATGAAATCCCGATAAGTAAGCGTTTTGTAAACCCTCAAAGTAAAGAACTTGAGTTACAGGAACAAAAGGAGAGCTAACTTGCTGAGAATTCGGATTAGAATCCCCACCGCTAGGTAAAACAGAACCACCCTGAGCAGGCTGCGCAGACCATCCAACCGGAACAGATTCCACAGCTTGGCTATTAACACCCGTCGCAGGTTCATTTGTTGAAACCTGACTTTCATCTTGAGTAAATAAATCAATAACGCCATAAATAAAGTACACCGGACAAACAATCATTAAGAAAAGAGCGAGAAAGAATTTCGGGGAGCGAAACAGTGTATTCAAGCCCCCTGATTTGGTAGCGGCACCCGTACCCGTCGATTTGTAAAGAAGATGAGCCTCAATAGGAATTTTTTGAGGAAACAGGTTGGCATCTTTCTTATGTGGAATAACAGGCTTAGACACGGTGGTAGGGTGTTTGTATATCCAAGGTTTGCGCTTAGCAAAAAAGAAACCATCCCTGTTTTTATGGAAAAATGCTTGCTCCGCACATGCCTTAATTGAACTATCTATTTGCTGCCAGTCAGGCGAGAGCAACTCGATATCCCAATTGTATTTTCTATGACGCATAAAGCCCTCGTTATAAGTTAACGGGTAGATTATGCGACCGTTGGCGTCATACTCAGCAACACCCAAATCGTCAATCTCGCAAGATTGGAGGGTACTTAAATCAACCGGAACATGGCGAGAATCAAAGAACTCTTTATAACCCTTGGGTAGATGAGGAAGAAACTCCTCAAGAGGTCGATATTTGATTTTGCGACCATCAAAACCAATATTCTTGGAGAAAATATCCTGACACTCATCAATAACAATAAGCGCATTGAGAGGACACCAACAAAAGAAATGCTGCCAGAGTTCAATGCCAATCTCAGAACGAGAGAAGATACGAATCAACTTAGCAGACGATGGAAACTTGATGTTTAATCGCTCCTCAATTTCTTCTAATGGCTGCATACCCTCAAAGTTAGTCACCACAACGCGACCAGCCTTAAGAGCAGGAAGAATCACAAACCAAGCCGTATACGCTGATTTGTAAGAACCATTACCGCCAGTACGAATGCTAATAGCCATGAATTACCTCGACATACGCATAACAAGTGCAGTGGTAGCACAGTTAACATAAATGGCCATACCCTCAGGAACCTTGAATAGCACCCCCCAATATCTAAGTTCAGAAGGCAGGAGGTTAAAGAGCTGACTAAAGAGTGCGCTAAAGCCGATTTCATCGAGTAGTGAAGTGGCAACAAGATAAGAGACCTTAAGGAACTCAATAGCGACCATTAATTTCATCTTTATCCACCATGTTTGGAGCCACACCATTATCTGGTCAAAAAAGTTACCCATATTGGTCAGGTAGTTGTAAATGGTGTCACCAAAGTTAGCCATTAACTGAAAGAAGTCTGTCATTACAAAGTCCCCACAAGTGTGCGTATGCCCAACATGCCAAAGATAAACAAGACCACGGCGGATATGATTCCGGCGTTATCCTGTAACGCTAGCATGACTTGGTTTTTTTGATTGATAGCGTTGCCATGCCAGTTAAGCCCCAGATTGTGAGGGTTAAAATCACCACTATTCACGCCATCGTTAAAGTTAAAGTAAGACTTGAAGTCATTAAGAATTTGTTTGTACTCACCCTTTAATGTTTCAACCTCAGAAAGCAAATTAGCGTACTGAGTACCATCATAGAGAAGAACTGGAGCCTCACCTTGACCTTGAGTTACATCGGTATTACCAAGTTCATTAAGTGCATCGACAACATCACCAAAGCCTTTTTGATTGGTCGACTGCAAATCGCCAAGCTCGTTAGATAGTTGACCAAAACCATTGTTTAAAAGATTGTTCGCAGAAGTAAGCAGGCCATTCGTTTTATTACCAATATCAGACAACATGTCCGATTGTCCTTGTATTGCATTCGCAACGTGATTGGCATTATCAACAACCGTATCGGTATTTAAATCAACAGAAGCCTTGAGAGCATCAAGAGCCGATTTGGTTTCAGCTTGGTTTTTATTCATGTCGTTATTGATGCCAGTTAGTTGGGAGTTCACATCCTTATTCATCGCCTTAATAGCCGCTAGAGTGTCACTAGTATTATCAACATCCGGTTCAGGTTTATCAGGGTCAGTACCACCAGAACCACCACCGTCTGGTTTCTCAGGGTCGCCTAAATCACCACCCGATGGAGGGTCAATATCCGTATCACCAGAACATGCAGGCCAATTTGGAGAGAAGATAGTGCAAGACTCAGGTGGGGGAACATCACACCAATTGTTATCTGGCGTACAACACATTCCATATTCTGGATTCCAATCAGGATGATTTTCATCACATTTGTTTTCATCATCCAAACATGAAGGCCAAGATGGAGAACCAGGCTCACAACCCTCAGATGGAGGAGGCGGTTTAACCTCACAATTAAAAGAATACTGAGGAGGGTCAACAGTATCATTACAAGAAGCCGTGAAAATACCACCATCGTCTAAACATTTGCGCTCAGCAGTACTCAAAAGAGAGTTGAATTCGTCGGATGAACAGAAATTAGGCGGCTCTGGCTTATCCGGCTCACACTGACCAGTAACAGGGTTATAAGTAGTACCGGAAGGGCATTCATTAACACGAACATACAGAAAACGCTCAGTGCCGGGCGCATTAGAACCGCAAGAAGTAGGAGAAACGTTAATTCCTGTACCAGTCCAAGAGGCGCGATAAATCTCTATATGGTTACCTGTAGAAGAATAAAAACAACCAAAATCTAAAACCTTTTGAACCAATTCGTTTGAAGTTGGAGCAGTTAAGCCAAATAAAGCCTGATAGTACTCGGGCGGCTTAGCGCTTGAATTATAAATAGTGTATGACTGAGAGCCTAAAGCACTAAACGAAACACTCAGCAAAATAACCAGTGACGCAATGCTTTGTTTAATACTCATTTGTATTCCTTATAAAAAATAACGCCCCACTAGGAGGCGTTAACACCGGACTTAAAACCCCCAACGAATGCACCAAACATCGAGAGAGCGAATATAAAGGTGAGCGTGGCGGTTAAGGTCTCCTGCATAATGATTAAGAACGCATTGAACTAATCATCATATGAAGACCGAAGCCGATAGCTGCAAGACCAATTAGACCAACGACAACCAGCGTGTAGTTAGCTTGACCTTCAGTAACCGCAGCGTTAATTGCTGCAGAATGGTCAGCAGCAAAAGAGGAAGCAGAAGTAACGAAAGCACCAGTTACAACAGCCGTTTTTACACCAAATTTCTTAACAAGATTTACCATAGAAATATCTCCAAAAGGATTATCAAAATTAGGCTTTACCAAGCCCTTTAACGATTCGACCAAGAACATGGCCAGACAAAAAAGACAGCAACAAATAACCCGTAATTTCTGAATAAAATGTCGCGTCAATATCAAACTCTAAGCGTGCACGACCATCCATTAACCGATAGTCATCATTGCTCACCACTACGAACGTGCAATTGGCTAACGGTTCGTAGGGGAAAGCTTTAACCGTTCCATCAGTGAGGACTTCCGCACAGACTGAGAGAGTCATAATTCGTCTTCTAACTCCGCAATTTTGAAATCAGTAACTAGGTTGCGCTGAGGGTTCTCAGGGTCAGGTTCGAGAGTCAGAACACACTTAACAGGGAACTGATTTTGAATTTTGTCGAACTCAGATAACAAAGCAGGGTTAGCCGACATAGGCATTTGACGTTGAGCCAAACCGTAGGCTTTACATTGACCCTTTGCTGACTTCCAACCCTGATTTGGTGTCAAGATATTAAGTTGAGCAAAGTTATATGGCGTGTCGTCCTTTTTGGACAAACCAACAGAATGCTCACAGCCAGCCACAACAACAGTAATCGTGTTACTCATTTCATTTACTCCAGATTGATTGCGTTTAAAGCCCGACCGACTGGAAAGTTAATCCGGTCGGGGATATCCGTAATATCCAAGCCGTCAGTGAGACGCTTGATAATTTTTTCATGCGAATTTTTTTCATCGGCATAAAGATGAGACATTAAGTTAATCAACTTACCGTACTGAGTTTTCGCATGTTTGATTGCGTTTTCTAACGTTGTTTGGAACTGAACTTTCACCGTCGGAATAGCCACAGGAACAACGCTAGGAATTAAAGTAGATAGAGCAGGGTATGCACCCGAAAAATATTGGTCACTGTTGGTCAAAACATCCAAAGGAATAACACGGTAACGGTTACCAATCTGTACCTCGAAACGATTCCAGTTTGGGAAGTCCTTACACTTAAGTTGCGCACCCTTATGGTAAGCGCGGAATATCTTCCCGTTCTCACGAGCACCTACATAGAACGTATGACCAGCATCAGGAACTAAACCGCATTTTTTACGGTCTTCTTTACTCATACCGCGACCACCCCAAAACTCACCCCAAGATGGAGGCGTGCCGCGTGTAATGAACTCACCGTTACAGTAACGCTCTTTAATCTCATCAATCGTCACATTGCCTTGCATATCATCAAGAGCAATATCCACACGAGTTAATTTAGTGTGAGGCATCTGTTTAAGAGAGTATTGAAGCTTAGCCATATCAACGGCCTCGCAACCCTTACCAGAAAACGATACATAAAAGCCAAAGTTAGCCGCACCCCAAGCAACTAAACCAGCTTGAGTACCATTGCAAAGCAACTTAGCTGAATGACGATAACCAGAAAATCCGCCGCCTTTACGTTGGATTTCCCAATGATTACCCTCATAGCTGATTTCGTTTTGAAGTACCTCAAGAAACGATTCCACCTCGCCATGACAAAGCACGTCCAACATATCGATACCGATGTTAGAAATCAGATTGTCGTAACACTCTTTGAACGTCTTATCAGTCGCAATATGTAAATCCGCGTCTTTCAATTCCTTATCAGCCGCAGCAAAGTACAAATCACTGTTAGCGAAGTCGCTACGCTCATCACAGCCCAGAACGTTAGCCAAGTTTTCCATGAAGTAGGCGATTTGGGTTTTCTCACGATGAGCAATAGCCACAACGTTTTGTGATTGGAACTCGTTAATCTGAGAGATAGCGAAACGCTGCTTAGCCATCTCTTTGCAACGCTCAAGTAACTCAGGAGAGCCTGAAAAACTAACGAAATCGATAATGGTTTTATTCATCGCAGTAATCCGCATCAAAAGCGCCAGACTCACGAAGTTCACGCTCGTTTTCATCCGTGATTTGAATCAATTCTCGACACTCACCACACGCAAACATGTACATTTCTTGTTTGGTTTTGAAGTACTCAGGTTGACCATCAATAGAACACCAAAAGCCGTCTGAGTGATGCTCGAAGTAAACTGGACGTTTTTGAGGTCTATTGATTTCGAAAGTCATTATTTTTCTCCCAAGCGCTCAATAAGACGTTCTTTGTTATCGGTAAGCGAGTTGTATGCCTTTGCAATATCGTTGTACTCATCAACACTAACTTTTCCGTCAGAGAGAGAAGACTTAAGCATTGACTGGGTTAAAGGGAAATCAAAAGAAGAAGCGAGCTCACCGTATTGATGATCATTAATTTCAAGTGAGCCCTCATAAGAGGCAACGCCAAAAAAAATAGCGAATCCTAAAGCAGCAATAGCAAGAGTTCCAAATAGCTCATCAAACATAACAACCACCTTGACTAGTTGAGAAAGTGACCGCCAGAGCCAAGACGTAAGCGTCAAGGGCAAACGCCCAAAACTAAGGCGGTCTAATACACGAATTTGTGTATAGTAAATACACATATCTGCGAATTGTAAATACACGTTTTTGCGGACAGATGAGCTAGAATGAAGTCATAAACCCAATAGTGAGGATTGGAAAATGTACATAAACCAATTGCTAGACGCATATAAATCAGCGAAGAATTATGTGCAGGACAAGCAAATCGCTCATGATTTAGGGATAAGCGTGCAAAAGCTATCAGGTATAAGAAAAGGCGAACGCTATCTAACTGAAAATGAAGCACTTTTTCTTGCGAAAGAAATTGGAGCAGATACAGAATCCGTTTTGGTGTACTTAGCTGCCGATAAAGCCAAAACGTACGAAGCTCAACAAGCTTGGGCGAAGATTGCAAAAAAGTTTAACGGGCTAGGATTATCAAGTATTTCAATGGTTTGTGGCATGTTTGCGTTGTGGCTTGGCGACCTTAAAGTAGCTATAGCTAAGTGCGCATTATGTATATTATGTTAAATTGTCTATTGCCATACGCTAAATGTTGTCTGAGTATACTCCTATTCCCCTGCAGATTTTAAATTTAAGGGCCTTACTGTAAGTATTAAACATAATGGTTATTTACCATAAAATAGCTAATATCGATCTATCAATCTACGATTGCTTGCTCTTCAATTAGCAACTTATAAAAAATGGCGTCTATTTCTTTAGACGCCATTTTTGTTTACTGGAAATATTAAATTAGCCACCGGCTAATTTGACTGTCATGCCTTTCTTTTCAAGATGTGCCTTGATCTTGTCTCTAGCATCACCTTGAATCTCGATATTGCCATCTTTTACAGAGCCACCACAGCCACAGACTTTTTTGAGTTCTGCCGCTAATAACTTTAAAGGTGCATCATCCAAGTCTAAACCTGTAACAATGCATACGCCTTTACCTTTACGGCCTTTCGTTTGGCGCTGAATCCGAACAACACCATCGCCTTTAGGGCGAGATACTTTTTCTTCTTCCGGTTTAATTCGACCGGTTTCTGTTGAATACACCAGAGTCATTCTATTGTTTCTTTTGTTGTTGAGCTTGCATCGCTTTTTGCTTTGCAACCAAATAAGCTTCGATATGGCGTTGAATAGCGGCTTTACTGCCCTTAATCAGTTTACCATTAAACATACAGTACCAAGAGTTAGGTTGGCCTGTATCGTTTTGAATAGTATAGCCGTTAAAGACCTCTGATTTTGCAACACCAGTTTGCTGCACTCTTTGTCCGAGTGAAGCAAACTCTTTGGGATCAATAATCGATGCGGTGTCACACCACCAATCAATGCTTTTCTTTACCGCCGTCAAACTGCCCTGTAAAACGTGGTTCTTGATTTTAACCTTCCAAACACTGCCATCTGATCCGACTGACTGCAGGTTAAAACCTCTATAATTTGAAATCGCCATACCACTGAGTCATCTGTTTAATGCGTTGATATAATCATAATTGCTACTGAGCAATATTCAAATACGGCTTGAATAATCCTTGCTCTAGAAAACAACTTGTATCATAAAACGCGTCTCGATAACGTTAATCACTTTGCACTGTTTATACAATCTTCCAAGAACTCATGAAATTTGTGCCCGTTGTTTTGAAGCATTTTAGGGAACATTGAGATCGGAGTCATTCCTGGAAATGTGTTTACTTCGTTTAAGTAAATCTCATCATCTTCCGTTAGGAAAAAGTCGATACGAGATAAATGACGAAGATTCATTTGTTTAAATACCGTCTCTGACGCGTGTTGGATGGAATCTAATTGTATTTGAGTTAGATTCTTCGCCTCAACTTCTGTGAGCGAGTGACTTGAACTGCTGTACTTTTCATCGTACGAGTAAAAAGCACCATCAGGCGCGATGACCTCGCCTGGCTTAGTGATATGTAGTTGGCCATTCATCTCATATGCAGCAACTTCAAGTTCTCGAGGTTTTACTGCTTTCTCAACCAACACTTGGTCAGAAAACCCAAAAGCATCATTTACTGCATTAGAAAGCTTGTCTTTTTCTGTGACACTGTAACAGCCAACGGAAGAACCTTGGCGAGCGGCTTTAACAAAAACTTTTCCCCACTTTTCAAAGGCTTTATGAGCTTGAACGTGAGCTTCTTCATCGTTTCGCGTTAAGAATAAGTATGGCGTATTGGGTATGCCAATAGCGTCGTACCAAAGCTTAGATGTGATTTTATTGAAACTATTGCTACTCGCTTCTGGCCCGCAGCCAAGATAAGGAATACCTGCGATTTCAAACAGAGATTGAATGTCGCCTGTTTCGCCAGGAAAACCATGTATACAAGGCACGATGAAATCAATGGTTTGATTAGATTCACTTGAGCACAACTGCTTGGTATTGAGATCCAAGTAAACCAACTCACCTTGGTTGGTCATCCAACCTTCGTTTTTTATTTCTACGCGTGTAACGTGAACGTCTTCAATAAGATTTAGTTGTTGTTCGACAAAGTTTGCAGACAATAATGAAATCTCGTGCTCAGAAGAGCCACCGCCGCATAGTAAAAGAATATTTTTAATCATTAATCCATCTTTCCGTGACCTACAAAAGATACTATTTATTATGATAAACCTTTGAAGTGTGACGTACAGTAATTTTAATGTGAGGAATGTTGTTCGAATAGGATTTGAGCAAATAAATAAGGGAGCTATTCGCTCCCTTATTTGATGTGTTAATTTAATTTGTTAAGCGTTGGGTAAGCTGAGTTTTTGATTGCATCAATGCTTTTAACAAATGGTCTTAACTGCTGAAATTGAGCTGGCAAAGTCGAAATCGCTTGCTTGGCTTCTGCGCTTGTTGCGTAGTCTCCGTATAAAACTGAGAACCACTTAGTACCGTTTACAACTTTGTAGTTTTCCCAAATTGGCTGACCGTTCTGTGGCAGCTTATTTGCAAACTGATCGACTTTAGCTTGGCTACCCACAGCTGCGACTTGAATGGTATAGCCGAATCGTTGAATGCCAGCTTGCTTTTTACTTGGTGGTACGATCTTAACTGGCTTCGCCTGCTCTTTTGGCGTTAGCTTGACTACTTTCTTTTCTTCAGGCTTTGCCGTCATTTTCACAACAGTTGGTTGTACGTCTTTTTCTACTACAGCGTTTTCAGACGCCATAATTGGTTTAGAGATACGATCTGATTTGTAGTCCTCTCGGTAACTTTCTGAGGTCACATCCGTGATGTAAGTTTCAGATGCACAAGCAGAAAGCAGAACTGACAAGCCGATGATTGCGATTTTTTTCATGAAGTAACAAATGCTCTGGATAAATATTACGATAAATCATGCCGATAGCAGGGCCGTTTATCAAGCATCAAATACAATAATCTGTGATTTTGATGTGATGAATAACACAAACTCCATAAGCATCGTACACATTTTCTGCAATGTCTGGTCTGAAGATGTTTTATCAGTAAATTATTCGTTTATGATTGATATGAAACCGAGAAGCCAACGTGACTTACAAACGGCCAGGAGTCAGCATGAATAAACTACATAAACTCTTTAAACCCAACTCTGTGGCCGTTATTGGGGCATCTCAAAAAGCATTGCGAGCAGGACATGTTGTGATGCGCAACCTTCTACAAAGTGGATTTGGTGGCGCGATTATGCCAGTAACGCCGCGATATAAAGCCGTATCTGGCGTGATCGCTTACCCTGATGTAGCTTCCCTGCCCTATACGCCAGATATTGCAATTTTGTGTACGAACGTTTCACGTAACGAGCAATTGCTTAAAGAGCTAGATGAGAGAGGCACACCGTTTGCGATTGTTATCTCTGATGACCCTAACCCTTTAGATATCTCATCATTGAACATTCGAGTCTTAGGCCCAAACAGCTTAGGTATCATCCTTCCTTGGCACAATTTTAACTGCACGTTTTCCCCTGTTGCAGCTAAACCCGGAAAAATTGCTTTCATCTCACAATCCGCGGCGGTTTGTACCACGGTTTTAGACTGGGCAAATGATAAGAACATTGGTTTTTCTTCGTTCATTTCGATTGGGCGCGGACAAGATATCGATTTTGCAGATTTGCTCGACTATTTGAGTATGGATGGAAACACTGAAGCTATTCTGCTTTATGTTGATAATATCCAAGACGCTCGCCGATTTATGTCTGCTGCGCGCGCCGCTTCACGTAACCGACGTATATTGGTGCTAAAAGCGGGCCGCTCTAAAGAGATGAATACTTTTGAGCAGCAAGACGGAGATACACTTGACGTAATTTACGATTCTGCTATTCGCAGAACTGGTATGTTACGAGTCAGCAATACGCATGAGCTTTTTGCCGCGGTAGAAACACTCACGCATTCTGTGCCACTTCGTGGAGAGCGTTTAGCGATCATCACCAATGGCGGCGGCCCTGCTGTTATGTCCGTTGATACTTTGATTGAACGTGGTGGCCAACTCGCAACGCTTGATGACGCTTCCATTGAGCAATTACAAGCAGTACTTCCATCCAACTGGCGTGCTCGAAATCCAATTGATCTGTCTGGTGACGCAACCCAAAAACGCTATATTGATACCATTAACGCACTGATGAATAACGACTGTGCAGATGCGATATTGATTATGCATAGTCCTTCTGCTGTTTCTGATCCTCTTGAAACTGCTCAAGTCGTTATTAATGCCATCAAATCTCACCCTCGGCATAAGCATTTTAATATCTTGACCAACTGGTCAGGAGAACAAACGTCGAGAGAAGCGCGACTGGCCTTTACTCAAGCAGGCATTCCAACCTATAGAACACCTGAAAGTGCGGTTGTAGCATACATGCACTTGGTCGAATACAGACGAAACCAGAAACAACTAATGGAAACGCCAACGACGGCAGAGCCATTACATTCTGGAAGTGTGAGTTCAGCAAAAGAATGGGTAAACGAACGACTACTGGATAAAAACACAGTCACCTTGGATACGCATCAAACCAGCCCATTATTTAAGCTGTTCGGGTTTAACGTTTTGCCTACGTGGATTGCATCTGACGACATTGAAGCCGTTCATATGGCAGAAAATATTGGATATCCTGTTGCGGTTAAATTGCGTTCTCCAGACATTCCTCATAAATCGGATGTTCACGGTGTCGCTCTAAATTTAAGAAACAGTCGAGAAGTTTCCAACGCAGCGCTATCCATTTTAGATACCGTAAAGCTCAGCTACCCTTCCGCCAATGTACATGGGCTGTTGGTACAAGGGATGGCAAAGCTCGGCAGCGCTGAAGAGCTACGGATTAGTATTGCAGTAGATAAAGTCTTTGGACCAGTGATCTTGCTTGGTCAAGGCGGCTCTGAGTGGAATATCGCCCAAGATGCCGTCGCTGCACTTCCTCCTTTGAACATGACGCTTGCGCGCTACCTTGTCGTTGTTGCCCTAAAGTCTGGAAAGATTCGCCTGCAGAAACACAAAGATGCGCTCGATATTACTGAGTTGTCGAAGTTCTTGGTTCGTATCTCCCAAATGGCAGTTGAGTTACCAGAAATACAAAGGCTGGATATCCATCCAGTGCTGGTATCCGGAAGCGATTTAACTATCCTTGATGCAGATGTCACACTGTGTAAATACGAAGGAGACGCCCAAAAACGGCTAGCGATTCGCCCTTTCCCGGCAGAGTTTGTCGAAACTGTAACGCTTCGAGATGGCCAACCTATCCTGCTTCGCCCTATCTTGCCTGAGGATGAACCGCTGCATGCTCAATTCATTAATAGCGTATCGAAAGAAGATCTCTATAAACGTTTCTTTTCTGAAGTTGGAGAGTTCAACCATGAGGCTTTGGCAAACTTTACTCAAATCGACTACGACCGCGAAATGGCGTTTGTTGCGGTAGCGTTTAATACTGACGGACCGTCTATCATAGGGGTAGCCCGCGCATTGATTACACCAGACAATAGTGACGCTGAGTTTGCTATTTTGGTTCGTTCAGATTTGAAAGGAAAAGGTTTAGGCAAAGTGCTGATGCAGAAAATAATCAGCTATTGCAAAGTTAAAGGCACAAAGCAAATGTCTGGAATGACCATGCCAACAAATAGAGGAATGTTGATGTTGGCTCAGAACTTGGGGTTTGAGATCGATGTCCAGTTTGCAGACGGTACGGCAGATATGGTGCTCCCTTTAAATTGAAAAGCTCAGCATTAGCGATGACTTTTACTTCTTACATTCGATAATCAATGGGAATTTAAGAAGTAAAAGTTACGTTGTTACTTTAGTTTCCAATTCTTTTTTAGGTACTGAATACACCAGGATTTTGCTTCACCCATAGTGTTCCGGCGCCATGCCAAAATAATATCCATCGGCTGTTCTTCAGTGC
This sequence comes from Vibrio sp. Vb0598, assembly GCF_033338935.1. Lineage (NCBI taxonomy): Bacteria > Pseudomonadati > Pseudomonadota > Gammaproteobacteria > Vibrionales > Vibrionaceae > Vibrio > Vibrio sp. Vb0598. The sequence continues at coordinate 115,132 of NZ_JAWOTP010000012.1, forward strand.
CTTCGATTCGTTTCAATACACCACTATCAATAAGAGGTTGCGCAATTTGGCTTGGTAATGTACCAATGCCTAAACCTGCAGTGAGCGCTTCTACTTTTGCCGTAAAGTTGGTGACGGTCAAGCGAGGCTGTTTTTGAATGATATTAATTGAGAGCGCGGGTTGCTCACGTGCGGTATCTGCAATAGCAATAATCCGATACTTTTCTCGCGCTGCTTCATCAAACTTACCACTACGCTTGTGAACATAGTGATCAGCGGAAGCTACCCAATACATACTCATTTTACCAATTTTTTCTGACTTAACTTCTTGAGGAAGCGTATCCAGTGATGGGCAAATCAGTAAATCAGCTCTCCCCGTATTCAACGACTCCCAGCTACCAGCCAGAATCTCCTCTTGCAGCCTGACTCGAGTTGAGCTGACCTCGGCCAGCGCATCAACCATCGGGAAAAAGTTGGATATAGGAATAATGCCATCGAAGGCAATGGTAATATCCAGTTCCCAGCCATTCGCCAATAACGTTGCATCGTTCACTAACTTTTCACTGGCTTGTAAAATGGCTCTTCCTCTTTCAAGAATAAGCTTACCTGCTTCAGTAAAATGGGCTTTGTGACCAGAGCGATCGAAGATAATAATGTCTAAGTCTTGCTCGAGTTTCTGGATTTGATAGCTCAGCGATGACGGGGCTCTGTCTAACTCATTCGCAGCAGCAGCAAAACTCCCTCTTCGATCAATAGCATCTAGAATATGGAGTGCTTCTAACGTAATTGGACTCTGCACACGGCCTCTCTTAATGTGACATTCATCACATTCGTTGTATTTGGATGAGCTTATCAAGAACTAACGACAAATAATATAACATATTGATAACTAAAGACTAGGAATGCTCATAGCCTAAGAAGAAGATTCAATACAAATCAATAAATGACAATGGTAATGATAGTAATTACCATTTAGATCCATTAATATCCGCGTGTTGTTACCTATTATGGATCTAAGGTATTGAAGCCAATGTATAAAAAATCAATTTTGTCAGCCTCCATTTTAGTTGCCCTTTCCCATACTGCTTATGCGGAAGAAGCTTCTAAGTTTGAAGAAGTCGTTGTGTCGGCCACCCGTACCAACCAAACCATAAACACTGTTGCTGCTTCTGTTGCTGTTGTATCAGAGAAAGACATCGAAGAAAACATGGTAAAGGACTTGAATGATCTATTCGAGTATACGCCAGGTGTTACTGTTAATGGCACTCAACGCCAAGGCGTCCAAAGTATTAACATTCGCGGGATGGAAGGTAAACGAGTTAAAATCTTAGTAGACGGTGCATCTCAACCAGGTGTATTCAGCGGTGGACCATATTCGTTTATCAATTCTAGTGCCGTTACTGTCGACCCCGATATGCTAAAGAGTGTCGAAATTGTTAAAGGAGCAGCTTCTAGCCTACATGGTAGTGATGCAATTGGCGGTGTTGTCGCATTCGAAACAAAAGATCCGAAGGATTTCCTCAAAGATGGTAAAGACTTTGGTGGTCAAGCTAAACTCTCTTATTCATCGGAAGATAACTCTTTTAGTGAGCATGTAGCTTTAGCAAAGCGTTTCGGTAATACAGAAGCACTTATAGCCTTTACACGCCGTGATGGTGCAGAGCTACAAAATTTCTCTAAGGCGCCTTACGATAACTATTCTGTGGACAACCAAGATTATTACAAAAACGATCTATTGGTAAAACTTCAATCTCAATTGAATGACGCTCATCGCTTGGAGTTCTTGGGAGAAGTTATTTACAACGAGACTGACTCAGAGATCGCACATAAAAGTTACAAAAACTTCAACGCTGAAGACACAACCAAGCAAAATCGCATTGGGCTCAAGCACATTTGGTTTGCAGATGCAGCTATCTCGGATACGATCACGTCCAAGCTTACATGGATTGGTAAAGAAGAAAACGGCGTCTCTAATCGCTTTATCGAAGCCAGCCCTGGTTACCCACCTTACGTACCGCCTAGTGGTGACAACCAACAGAAAAAAGATTACGAATATACTGAAGACAAATTTGAATTCGAAACTCAGTTAGATAAAGAGATTCAAAATCACTATATTGTTTACGGAATATCGTACAAACATAGTGACATCAGTAATACCAATCGCGAGTTTAATTCCGATCCTGGCACGCCAGATACTGTTTACGTTTACACACCGGATGCAAAAGAAGAAAGCTTTGGTTTATTCTTGCAAGATGAAATTTCGCTTCTTAATGACAAGCTAATTCTGACTCCAGGTGTGCGTTACGATTACTTCTCTACTAATCCTTCAAATACTTCTGAAGAGTCATTCGAGAAGTTTAGCGACTCTGCATTAACTGGTCGTTTAGGAGCAACTTACTCTGTATCGCAACCTGGCACGATCTTCGCGCAAGTGAGCCAAGGGTTCCGAGCGCCATCGTTCGACGAGCTTTACTACACCTACGATAATCCGGCTCATGGCTATACCAACCGCCCTAACCCAAATTTGGGATCTGAAAAGAGTTTGTCTTATGAGCTTGGTTACCGTCATAACACTGCAGCGTCGGCAACTGAAGTAGCGTTCTACTACAGTGATTACAGTGACTTTATTGAGCAAACGTCATCAAACAATGGTGGTTTAACTGAATTCACAAATATCAATATTAGTGAAGCAAACATTAAAGGGGTTGAGCTCTCTAACCGTCTTGATTGGCATGCTATTGCCGGTCTTCCATCAGGCGTAACAACTCGCTTTGTTGCAGCATACACAGAAGGTGAAGATGGTGATGGTAATCCTTTGAACAGTGTAAACCCATGGAATGCCGTGGCTGCTGTAAATTACGATTCACCAAATGCACTTTGGGGGACAAGCCTAAAAGTAAACTACACGGCTAAGAAATCGAACAGTGATATCAACTCAGATGGTGATAAAGGCGGAATCAAAGACCAAGTTGCTTTGCCGTCTGCGACAGTCGTTGACTTAACGGCGTACTACAAACCAATGAAAGATATAACCATTCGTGCTGGTGTTATGAATCTAACGAATGAAGAATACCATCTTTGGAACGATGTTCGCGGTAAGACTGAGTTAAGTCGAGACAAAACGCAAGCTGAGCGTAATTACAACATTAGTGTTAAATACGAGTTCTAAACCTTAAAAACACAAAAGCCAGCGTAATGCTGGCTTTTTTTATGGCTTTCATTTCAAAAATGTAAAGAAAAGTATGAAAAATGAAAGTTTACTGTTTTGCCATCTCTTTTTTCACCATTACTGCTGCTGCAATGATGAAAGTGATGATCAGACCGAGTTCCATGAACTACCCCAATAGCTATGAGAAAATTTATAACCCAAATTAAGAGTCGGGCATAGTTTAACAGCTCTATATATACTTGCTACCTTTTAACCAGTAATTTACGATTTTTTCCGATTTGGATCAAAAAAGACGCAATCACGCGCCTTTTTGTTACTATTATGTAAATTAAAGATTAGGCGTCTGGATAACCTTGAGGGTTAGTAGACTGCCAGCGCCATGTATCGCCAGTCATTTCTTCTAGAGTGCGAGTTGCTTTCCAACCTAACTCATTCATCGCTTTTGATGGATCCGCCCAACACTCTGCAATATCACCTGGACGACGCTCAACAAGTTGGTATGGGACATTTTTACCACTTGCGGCTTCAAATGCTTTCACCATGTCCAGTACACTGTAGCCGTTACCAGTACCGAGGTTATAGATATGAAGGCCAGCTTTGCTACCTACTTTTTCTAATGCAGCAACGTGACCATCGGATAAGTCCATTACATGAATATAATCACGTACGCCTGTGCCATCTTTGGTCGGATAATCACTACCAAACACAGAAAGGAACTCTCTGCGCCCTACCGCAACTTGAGAAACAAACGGCATTAAGTTGTTGGGAATACCTTGAGGATCTTCACCTAGCTCGCCTGTTGGATGTGAACCTACCGGGTTAAAGTAACGAAGAAGTGTAATGCTCCAGTCAGGGTTCGCATTTTGGAAGTCGGTTAAACACTCTTCTACCATTAATTTGCTGCGCCCATATGGGTTAGTTGCGCTAGTTGGAAAGTCCTCTGTGATGGGTACAGATGCAGGATCACCATATACAGTCGCTGATGAACTAAATACCAACGATTTAACTCCGGCTTCACGCATTGCATCAACCAATACTAAAGTGCCATTAACGTTGTTGTCGTAATACTCTAAAGGTTTTGCTACAGACTCACCGACGGCCTTTAAACCTGCAAAATGGATAACAGCTTCAATATTGTGCGACTTTAGTGCTTCTACCATCGCCAATTTATCTCTGATATCGGCTTGAATGAAGGTTGGCTTTACACCACATACCTTTTCAATTCGATCTAATACCGTAGATTTACTGTTGTACAGGTTGTCTAGAATCACTGGCGTCATGCCAGCTTCGATCATTTGAATACACGTATGACTACCGATATAGCCCATACCACCCGTAACGAGTACTTTCATTTTATTATTCCTTCTGACGCGAATCGTGTTAGTTTAAAGCTTTGACGTTACGATTTAAACTGTCTCTTGTAATTCGCATCCCATTAATATTGCTTGGCCTTTCCCGGCTTTCTTTGCTTGATACATTGCCGTATCCGCACTTTTTAAAACTCGAGTAGCATCGCGCTCATTTACGCCGACTAATTTTACGCCGATACTAACGCCAACTTTGAGTAAGTGACCTTTGTACTCAATTGGAGCACATATGCTCTCGAGCAACTGTTCTGCTATTCGGGTGACCACTTTTTGATTGGCGGGATTTACCAACATGACAAATTCATCACCAGAAAGTCTTGCGATTAAATCACTATGTCTCGTCGCAGATGTTAGACGCTCGGAAACTTTTTTCAAAACTTCATCACCTGCATCATGACCGTAGGTATCGTTAACTTCTTTAAATCCATCCAGATCGAGGTACAAAACTGCAAATTCGTCACGCAAGTATCCAGAGCGTTGTACTAGTTGTTCCAACTCTAAATGGAACTTAGATCGATTGGCTAACCCCGTTAAAGCATCGTGATGAGCTAAATGCTCCAATCGTTCCATCTCTTTTGCGCCGGAAAGGTCGGTAAGAACAATAACCAGATCATAGAAACCATAGTCTTCACACTTAACGATACGATTGACTCGAGCAAACATCGGTACAAACTGACCAATATGGTTCTTCTCGATAACTTCACCTTGCCAAACGCCATAATTTTCTATCGACTCGATGATACTAGGCATCATTTCCTGTAACTTGCGCCACTTTAGCGTTTGGATGAATGACTTCCCAATAAGCTGATCCACCTCTAAGCCGACTAACTTAGTGACGGCAGGGTTTGCCATCGTAATGACACCGCGATGATTAAGAACAATGAGACCATCTTGGCTGCTTTCAAAAACACGTCCCGCAACACGTTGCCGGTTTATGGCTTCTTCAATTTCGGTGATATCTTGAATCGAAAACAGTAAGTATTCATGTGTCGAGAGGCGACGACTGGTTAGGCTCAACTGCTGTTCGTTATCTGCATTTTTGAGGTGAATATCATCGCACTCTAGGCCTCGACTCAGGATCTGACTCAGCTCATTCGGTGTTTTGGTTTTAATTAGATCACGAATATTGGCATATTTAAGTTCATCTAATTTTTTTTGAAATATTTGCTGGGTCGCCGTATTACAATGAATAACACGTCCGGAATTGTCTGTAATAACTAATGCATGCTGAACAGATTCGATAACCTCTTCTGAAAATGCGCGCTTTTGTTCTAGTGTGTCTAGTGAATGTTGCCGCTGCTTCTCACGTACTGTTAACCTGTTCATCATTTGATTGAAAGATCTCGCGAGCTCTCCAATTTCATCGTTGGCGTAATAGCGTGCTTGATGTTCCGTGTTTCGTCCGTGTGTCACATTCTCTATTACGCGGTTGAGTTCCATCACGGGCTTGAGAACAAGCCTCTCGATACTTATGTAAAAAACTGTGCCACCAGCGATCAGAAACAGAAGAAGTAAAGCGCCATCTTGAAGTAAAGATTGCATGGCTTCTACGATTGGACGATGAGAAAGCGTGACTCTAATGCTACCAATGACATAGCCATCATGGATAATCGGCTCTAGAACATAAAGAAATTTGGTTGATAAGGCATAGCCTAGAGCGTGCAACCTACTTCTTTCGGTTTGACTGGGAACGGGTGCTAGTGCCCCACTTATCTCCATAACAGCGAATGGTTGGTCATCTTGGTCATAAAGTTTGACCCGCGTTACATTTGGCTGGTTTAAAAAGTTGGCGAGAATAGTTTGAGCTTTTTGCTTGTCCTTTGTCGTCAGCGCATCTTTAATTGAGAAAGAAACGTTGTTAATCAACTTTCTTGTCTGCTCGACCAGTTCATGCTTAGACGATTGGTATACAGTATACGAGGTGTAACCTTTTGAGATAACAAAGATAGCCGTTAAAAAGACCAGAAGAGGCCAAATAAGCTTCGCTCGTAATGACATATATATTCCTGTCGCAGACAACCACAAAAATGACAGAAGAACCATTATGCAATCTATCACCCATGAAGGGCGACAAGATTAACACGATGCTAATGCAAAATAACCTTAAATTCTCAAAAATTGGATGGAAAAGAAACGAAATACCTTAAAATTCGGATCAACTCAAATAACGGCAACATCTTTATGGACTAACGTGATCTTTTTCGTCAGCTATCTGCTCAAAAAGCTTCGTTTTCATGATAGAAGAATGAAGTGAGTCACTGAACCTAGATGCATTTTCCTGCATCGTAAACCCATTGCTTGTGTAGAAATAAAACGTATGGCATTGAATAAACAGCAACTTACATTGAACTGTGATATGGGCGAGAGCTTTGGCTCTTGGAATATGGGCGCAGATGAAGACGTGATGCCCCATGTTGATATGGCGAACATCGCGTGTGGTTTTCATGCCTCCGACCCTAATGTCATGCACGACACCATCACCCTAGCGAATGACAACGATGTTGATATTGGCGCACACCCAGGTTACGCCGACCTACAAGGCTTTGGCAGACGAAGCATAAGCATGACGGGTGATGAAATTACGAACATGGTTATATATCAGGTTGGTGCTTTACAAGCATTATGCCGGGCGCAATACACAGACATCAGTTACATAAAGCCTCATGGCGCTCTATACAACGACATGATGAAAAGTGATGCGATATTTAGAGCGGTAGTAAAGGCGGCAGCACTGTTCAAAGTACCGTTAATGATCCTAGCTTCACAGGAAAACGAAAAATACTTAGAAATCGCAGACGATTATGATGTTCCCTTGCTATTTGAAGCATTTGCAGATCGTTTGTACCAAGATGACGGCTTACTGACTCCTAGAACACAGCCCAATGCCGTGTTAAAAAGCGAGCACGCGATACTTGAGCAAGTCCGGACCTTAGCTGACTCTGGGCGTGTCAAAACCGCTTCAGGCGGTTACATATTATTGGAAGCCGACACAATTTGTGTTCATGGTGACAATGAAGAGTCGATCGCGCTGATCCAAAAGATCCGCCAGAGCCTATACGCTGGAGGAAATTAATGCATAAAGAGAAATTTAATATCTCTTTGATCTCCGAGTGCAGTATTTTCATTAAGTTTGATGAGAGTATTTCTGAAAATGCAGTCGGAGAGCTTGCTCGCAGCATAAGAGAAACTTTCGCTTCAATTGTTATGAACGTTGTCCCCTCCTATCAAACTATTCTCATTGATTACTTACCTTTTCGAATCAACGAAAAAAACTTAGTCAATGAGCTGCAACAAATCGTGAGCCAGTTTGATACTCAATCACTTAAGCTTTCCCAGCCGAATCACATTACTATCCCTGTATATTACTCTGAAGAAACCGCGTTAGATCTATCTCGTTTTCAAAAGCGAGGTCTGTCATTAGACGATCTTATTACCCTGCATACGAAAACCGAGTACGCGGTTTCTGCAATTGGCTTTGCTCCAGGCTTTGCATTTCTCTCTGACGTTGATACTCAATTGCACATGGCAAGGCTTGCCACACCAAGAACTCAAGTGCCGGCCGGAAGTGTAGGAATCGCAGACTCTAAAACGGCCGTCTATCCATCAGATAGTCCTGGCGGATGGAACATTATTGGTAAAAGCCCGCTTGCGCTCTTCTCCGACTCTCCTCCTTTTATACCGTTTGAAGTGGGTGACAAGGTCATCTTTAATGCTATTTCAAAACAAGAGTTTATCGATTTAGGAGGCGTACTATGAGTTACGGTGGATTACTGGTGGAAAAGCCAGGACCGCTCTCTTTAGTTCAAGACTTTGGTCGTTTTGGCTTAGCGCATGTCGGTGTGACTCAAGGTGGGCCGGTCGACGACTATGCTTACAGCTGGGCCAACCATTTGCTTGGTAACGTAGTCAATTGCGTTGCGATTGAAATTACTTTGGGTAACGCTTGTTTTATTGCCTTGCATAACTGCCACCTTGCTATATGTGGCGGTGATTTAAATGCAAAAATAGATGGTGAACCTATTTCAAATTGGTCTGACTTTACGTTGAAAAAAGGACAGAAGCTTCAGTTCGGAGTCGCAAGGAATGGACTTCGCTCCTACCTAGCGGTTAAAGGTGGATTCAATGTTGCTCAGCACTTAGGAAGCGCATCGACCGTCTCGCGAGAATCTCTAGGTGGTTATGATTCAAATGGTGGCGCTTTGAAAGCTGGCGATATTCTTCCCTTTGTCCCTCATAACTTACCGAAACGTAAACCAAGGCAAATGACGTTTCGTTTTAAGCCAGATTACAACTTACCTATTAAGTTGAGAGTGATTGAAGGCTATCAGAACGAGGACTTTGATGAAGAGGCTCGCCAAGCATTTTATAACAAAGCATTCATCATCTCCCCCAATTCGAATCGCATGGGCTACCGTCTTGAGGGCAATAACATTCGTCCACCTTACGAAGGCGTCCTATCAGAGGGAATTGCATTAGGTTCAATTCAAGTACCTAGCGATGGTAACCCTATTGTGCTGCTCAACGATCACCAGACTATTGGCGGGTATCCTAAATTTGGCTGCGTAGCTCGTATTGACTTACCTAGACTGGCACAGGCGAAACCCGGACAAAAAGTCAATTTTGTGAAAGGAGATAGACTAGGCTTGCAAGAAGTATGGTGCCAATGGGCTCAGTTTTTTGGGTATTAATACAACCACTGAGCCCAAACACAGCCGATTATGCAGGCATACCATAACGCACTGCTAAAGCTTGTGGATAGCCTCGCTCTTGAGTGAGTTTAATCGCGTACTGCTCGACCTCTTGTTCAGACCACTTTACAGCGACCGGATGCTGTGTTTCCACATTTTGGTTAGGATCGATGTCAAACCAGAATTGAAGCATTTTTTGCGCTGCGAGTAGTGTCGATGACGCTTTTACCACCTCTATTCTCGCGTAGTGGTTATCTTCAAAAGTCACATCTGCCGCTCTGAGTACTGGATCTGTGCCGGGAATTTGCTGAGCGCCAAATAATGCTTTTCCTCCTTTTACAGCAGAGTGATAGTCGGGAATGAACTGTGCCATGTGTTTGATGGCGTTGTTCGTTCGCTCTTCTAACACTTCTTCTCTCCAGCCGTTACGGATCTTCGAGAGTAAAGGCATAGGCAGTTCAGGTTGAGCAGATGAGTTCGTGCTCTCCACTAAACCATCTTCAAACAGCGTGATTCCTTTTGTCATACCATGAAGTTGAAAGTAACCATCGCCATAAGGCGTCAATTGAGCCATTCCTTTATCGGTTCCACGCGGGCCATGAAAAATAACTTCTGGCCATTGTTGTTGACAGTCTGCCCACCTCGTAACGTAAGCGGCTTTAAACTCCACCAACCTGTCTCGCTTGGCACCAACTGTGTTGTCAATTGAGCCTGTTTCAAAGCCACACGCGTTAACCAAGTAGTCGCATGTCATAAGGTAATCGATACCTTCACGTTCATAGCCAAGTTGCCAGTGTTCCCCCATCCAATCGGCTTGCTTGAACGTTGCTTGTGTGAAGACCGAAGCATTAGGAAGCGTATCTAGTGTTAAGTTGGCAATTGCAGCGAGGCGAAAAACACTCCAACCATATTCTTGAACTGCGACAACAGGATACTTTAGCGCTTCAAGATCAGCATGTTGAGCAAAAGGAATACACCACTCATCGAAGTTTGTAGGATGACTTGGTTGAGTACGTTGCGCGAGAGCTTCTAGCTCCGCTTTTGAATACAGTTTGTAGTATTCGCTTGGTTCGCCGAGCACTTTATTACTCTGATCTTTATCAACGAGCGTCTGATAAGCACTTTTCACAACCTCTAATCGCGGAATTAGTGTGGATGGGTCTCCACCATCGGAATGAGGAACCGCGATGATTGTCGGACGAATATTCAGTGAGAGCGGATACAGGCGAACAGTATCAATAGATTGTGCTAACAAGTCTAAGCATTGTTGCTCGGAAATCTCTCGATATAAATTACCACCAGCATGCAAATGACAAATGGGTGGACCATTTACTAGTGATACGCCCTTCTCTATTACGGAAACTTTAAAACCCAGCTCCGCAAAATGAATTGCTGCTGTTGCACCTGCTACACCGCCACCAACAACAGCGATATGCTTATCTTTATAACTTGGAAACTCAGACTTCATTGCTTCACTAAAAATTTTATAAGGAAAATTCTTTACTAACGGTGGATTCTACTCGTGTTTGGACTTGATTAAAATCACAAAAAGTTCATGGGTTTGCGAAATATCCAACAGCGCCTGTAAAGTGCATTAAAGTAGAAAAAATTTGCGAAAAAGTACTTGACTACATGGTTAAGAAGACACTTTTTTGTGTCTATGTGAATAAGAATTTCACTGTAAGACCCATGGCGCAAAGCCTGCAGAAACACCCCACTTTTTACCCCATTTAGTTATCCCAAAAGTTATCCACTGTTTTTGTGGATAACTAAAATAAAAGTGTCATGGAGTGTTCCAAACTTGATAACACTCGCTGCGATTAAGTGTTTACTGGCGTTAACAATCTTTTCAACAAACTCATCACTACAAGTGCCAACGTAACAAATGTTGCAAGCGGTAAAGCTATCCACAATTCGGGGTGAATTTGTGCATTGAGATCGAATCCATATGTCATGACTGCGGCCACACAAACTTCCGCAGCGAATACCGCAACACCACTAGCAATCAACGCCATAATTCCGTACTCGGCCCACAGGGTTGTGTTGATCCGTTTCTTACTTGAACCTAATGTGCGATACAAACGAATCTCTTGTTGACGTTGGGACAAGCTTAACCTCAGTAAAGTAAAGATGAGCAGCAGACCAGCAATAACGCCCAAAAGAGCAAGGATGGTGATTGCTGATACGATTTGCTGAATCAAAGCCTGAATTTTCTCGCCCATAGTTCGGATATCTAAAACAGAGACCGTTGGGTGAGCACGTGACATTGACGTCAACAACGCTTCATTTCCTTCTTCAATCCTATAACTGATGAGGTAAGAACCAGGTAAATTAGCCATCACGTCAGATGAGAAAATAAAATAAAAGTTAGGCTTCATGTCACGCCATTCGACATAACGGATGGTATCTACTACTGCATCGTAATTCTGGCTGTTTATTACAAAGCGCAGCGTATCACCGAGTTTTATGCCTAAGTCATTTGCTACATCCGCTTCTACAGATACACTCCCTTTGTTTGTCCATTCACCCGAAAGCACATCATTATATTCTGGTAGGGTATCTCCCCATGTCAGGTTTAGCTCTCGACGTATCGCGTCAGAACCTTCTCCTTCGTAATCAATCTCTTTGACGTTTTGACCGTTAATCTCTGTTAGTCGTCCACGAATTATTGGATAAGCTTGTGACCGCGTAACTCCATTTTTATCTAGGGTTTCTAGGTAGTTATCGAGCTCATAATCACCAATGTTCAAAGCGAACACATTTGGCGCGTCTGCAGGTAAGGTTCTCTCCCAATCCGCGAGAATATCGCTGCGCACAAGCCAAATGATAGACAGCAACATCAAAGATAATGCCAAAGCACCAAACTGTAGACCGCTGGTTACTGGCGTCCGGTTGATACGACTCAACGCAAGCTTCATTGCAGGATGGGTTGAAACACGTGCAAACAGTTTTGTGAGTATGACGCTAACTGCTGCGAGTACCACAAACAGTACCGCTATACCAGTGAGCACGATCCAAACTAAGGTGTTGTCTGCATACAGTAAAAGCAATGGAACAACGGGAACTAGAACAAGTAACATTCGCTTCCAAGAACGTTGCGCTTTGCCCTGCTGTAGCACTTCTAAAGCGGGAGTTTTAATCAAGCCTAACAATGGTATACCGAGAGCGGGCACCGTAATCAAGACTGCTGAGATAAATGCCACCAAAAATGGTGTGACGCCGTAACTAGGGAGTGGATCGGGTAATAAGTCTTTGAGTGGAATGCGTAATAAATACTCCAGCCCGCTCCCTAGCAGTAGGCCGACGACACTGGCACTAATGAGAAGGATTGTGACTTGAATAAATAACCACTTTTCAATCCATCGGCGGCTCGCACCAAGACTTTTCAACATCGCAATAGTTTGTGTCCGGCTGTTCACGTAATTTTGACAAGTAAGAACCAATGTTGTCGCCGCCATAATGATGACAATTGCTACGGTCAAAGACAGATACTGCGTCGTACGTTCAAAAACCTCATTACTACGACTGGCAGTATCTTGCGTGCGCCAGCGATCGCTCGGAGAAAGCCGCGTATCATCTTGTAAGCTCTTTAGTGTTTTATCATCGGCTTGTAAAAACAGACGGTATTGAACTCGGCTCCCAACTTGAATTGCTCCTGTTTTATCTACGTCACTTTGATGAATGTATGCAGAAGGCATTTGCTGAAATGGATTAAAGCTCAAGCCAGGTTCCATCAATACTGCGCCTGATACAGTAAACTCGGCATCGCCTATCGTGACACTGTCACCTGACTTTACGCTTAGTTGAGTCATAATCCGTTCATCAAGCCAGAGTTGGTTCTCTTTAACGCGACCGGCTGGATTATTTTCAAGAACGAGCTCTCCCATTAAAGGGTAATTATCATCCACCGCCCTTACAGAAATAAGCTGCATACCATTATCGCTAAATGCCATAGTGGCAAAGCGTGTCATCGTCGAACGGTCAAGACTTTCAGTCGAGGCTAACAACGTGTCCGGAATGGGATTAGCAGACACAAACACCGCATCTGCCGTTAATGCGTCCTTCCCCTGCTTGACGATCACCTGCTCCATTCGTTCTGCTAATGCAGAAAGCGCAAAGATACTCGCAATCACGAGAATAAGAGCAACGCTAATAGGCCAAAGATTCCCCTGCCTTATTTCGCCGAAACTCCAGCGTATCAAACTTTTATTCGACGAGTGCTGTGTTGTACTGTTTTGCTCTGTGGATGTTGCTTCACTTGATGATACTGCAGACATTATATCTCCTCCTTAAGCTCACCCGCCTCCATACGATAGATACGGTCACATCGGCTTGCTAGATGACCATCGTGTGTTACTAAAATCAGAGTTGTCCCGTGCTGTTCATTAAGATCGAATAGCAGCTCAATCACTTTGTCTGCGGTTTGATGGTCAAGATTGCCGGTAGGCTCGTCTGCGAACAACAGCTCAGGCTGTGTCATAAATGCACGCGCTAGCGCAACTCGCTGTTGTTCACCACCAGATAACTGGCTTGGTAAATGGTCGACACGTTTTTCCAATCCAACAGCAGCTAATAATTCCGCTGCTCTTGCTTCATCTTCGGCTTCACCACGTAAAAGACAAGGAAGCGTGACATTACGTAATGCACTCAAACTCGGGATTAACAGGAAACTTTGGAAAACGAAACCTAAAGAGTCAGCCCGGATTTTCGCACGAGCTTCATCGTCCAGTTTTGATAATTCATGACCTAATAAAGTAATTTCGCCTGATGTCGGCGTATCAAGACCAGCTAGCAACGTCATCAATGTTGACTTACCTGCACCGGAAGTTCCGACGATGGCGATTTTTTCTCCTTTTCGGATGTCAACATTTACGTCTTTGAGGATTGTTAATTGTTCTTGATTAGTAGAGACTTGTTTAGAAACCAAATTGGCTTGAACAATAGGTGCATTAAGTACAGGTGTTTGCATGATTCGTATACTTTCCTTAGTTCTATTTTTTTGTTTTTCCGCTACTGCACATGCGAGCGAAAAGCTACTTGTCTTGGGTGATAGCTTGAGTGCAGGCTATCAGATGCCGATCGAAGAGAGTTGGCCTAGCTTACTCCCTGATGCGTTGTCAGAACATGGTCAAGATGTAACAGTTATTAATGCTAGCATTTCTGGCGATACCACTGGCAATGGCTTAGCACGGTTACCTCAGTTGCTAACTCAGCATAGCCCTGACATGGTACTTATTGAGTTAGGTGCCAACGATGGCCTAAGAGGTTTCCCTCCTAAACTTATTACGTCAAATCTTTCAAAAATGATTACCATGATAAAAGATTCTGGTGCGGACGTTGTCATGATGCAAATTCGGGTTCCGCCTAATTATGGTAAGCGCTATAGCGATATGTTTTACGATATCTACCCTAAGCTTGCACAGCATCAACAAGTTGCCTTGATGCCATTCTTCTTAGAGCATGTTGTCACCAAACCAGAATGGATGATGGATGATGGCCTTCACCCAAAACCAGATGCACAACCTTGGATCGCTGATTTCGTTGCTCAAGAATTAATTAAACATCTCTAATTTTAATGGTCTAGCTCAATAAGTTTTACGTAACTTTACGTTAATCTATTTTCAATTCCACTCATCGAGGATAGATAACAACATGCGAATAGAACCGTTAATTCAAGGTGTTGTTGCTCGCTCTGCGCACCCCAAAGGGTGTCATGCATCTATTAAAGAGCAAATTGAATACGTAAAGCACGCCCCACAGATCAAAAAAGGCCCAAAACGGGTTTTGATTATTGGTGCCTCCTCTGGTTTCGGCCTAGCGGCACGAATAGCCCTAACGTTCGGTGGCGCTAACGCCGATACCATTGGCGTCTCATTTGAGCGTGGCCCTTCAGAGAAAGGGGTTGGGAGTGCGGGTTGGTATAACAACGTCTTTTTTAAGCAAGAAGCAAATCAAGCCGGGCGTACCGCAATAAATATTGTTGGCGATGCATTCTCTGGTTCGGTGCGCAATCAAGTGATTGAAGCCATTGAAACGTACTTTGAGGGTGAAGTTGACTTAGTCATCTATAGCTTGGCAACCGGTGTTCGACCTAAACCTGAATCTGATGAGTTTTGGCGCAGTGTCATTAAACCTATTGGTGAACCTGTCACTGGCGCTTCTATCATGCTGGAGAACGATAAGTGGATAGAAACCACCTTAACGCCTGCAACAGAAGAGGAAGCCAATGCCACCATTAAAGTAATGGGCGGCGAAGACTGGGAAAGCTGGATTGACACACTCATCAATAACGACTCTATCGCAAACGGCTGCAAAACCATCGCCTTTTCTTACATGGGCCCTGACATTACGCACCCAATTTATCTCGATGGTACGTTAGGTCGAGCGAAAATCGATTTACACCAAACCAGTCATTCATTAAACCTCAAACTCGCCAACTTTGACGGCGGTGCTTACGCAACCGTGTGTAAGGCGTTGGTGACGAAAGCCAGTGTATTCATCCCTGCTCTAAGCCCTTACCTGTTAGCGCTTTATCGAGTGATGAAGGAAAAAGGTACTCACGAACGCTGTATTGAACAAATGCAGCGGCTGTTTACTACGAAGTTATACGATCAAGAGAAAGTGCCAGTTGACGGTGAACGCTTGATTCGAATAGATGACTTGGAACTTGAACCGCAAGTTCAACAAGAAGTCCACGCTCTTTTAGAACAAATGAATGCTGATAACTTTAAAGAGATTGGTGATTACCAAGGTTTTAAAGATGAGTTTATGAAGCTCAATGGCTTTAACTTTGAGGATGTCGACTATTCGCAAGACATTTCTATTGAATCGTTAATGTCGCTTAAGCCTTGATGCTTGTTATCTGTTTCAAGGATGAGATATGTGACAACTATTCCTAGTCCTGAACACTTTTCAGGACTTTTTTTTGTTTCGAGCCCTAGCCACCCTATACTTAATTAAAAAGCGAGAACAAAATAGAGCAGTCTGCATTTTTAATTCACAGGAAGTGAAACCACGTAAAGGATGACCTATATGGGGAGATTGCAAACATTAGACTACGAAATCCCTGAGTCTATGCGAAGAAGTTGGCAGGAAATCGTCAACTTACTGGCTCAAATAACGCACGTACCCACCACATTAATTATGCGTATCCATCCAGATCGCATAGAAGTAAATACATCCAGCGAAACTATAGGTAATCCTTATCGTACTGGCGATACTGAGTTGCTTGGCAACGGTTTGTATTGTGAGCATGTCATAAAACACAAAAGTGAACTTATTGTCCCAAACGCGCTTGAAGATGAAGAGTGGCAAAATAACCCTGATATCAAACTAGGTATGATCTCTTATTGCGGCTTACCGCTATTCTGGCCAAATGGAGAGACGTTTGGAACTATTTGCATGCTTGATTCTAAGGAGAATGAATACTGCGACACTTACCGGCAATTGCTTGGGACTTTTAAAGATTCAATCGAAGCGCAGCTTTCCATCGTGCATCAGCAACACAAACTTCAGCGTCTTAACAACGAACTCAAAAATAGAGTTGAGAATCGCACTACAGATTTGGCGCAGTTAAGTTATTCCCTAACGCAAGAGATTGATCGTCGCAGAGCCGCTGAAAAGCAGGTGAGCTACCAAAAAACACACGATCAAGGAACTGGATTCCTAAACCGAGCAGCACTCGAAAATATAGTCAGTGACACACTCAGAACGTTAGATCACAGTCAGCAATCATTAATCGTAATAAACATTGGTTTTAGCAATGCACGCAGTATCCAAACCCGTTATGGCTTTGAAGCTTTCGACGAAATATTGAAAGAGTTTCGGTATCGTCTTGGTAAGCGGGAGTCCAGACATTTTGTTACGGGGAGGCCTAGCTCCAATGATCTCGTATTGCTCGTTTGGGGCACAGACATCGATATAAAATTGCATCAGCTACTGAATGATATTACCGATATTGGTATGGGAAGTTTTTATGTAAAAGACACAGAGGTTCACCTAAACTCTTACATTGGTGTTGTACAAGCTCACCGAACCAGCAATGCTAAACAACTACTCCAGAACGCATGTTATGCCATGCTTTTGTGTAAAGAATCTGGCGAAGCGTATAGTTATTTCTGTGAAAGCCATTCAAATGAACTCAACAACCACAATCAACTGGAAAGCTACTTATTGCAAGCGGTAAGAAACGACGACCTAATGCTCTACTTTCAGCCCAAAGTACACCCTCAAACCCACAAATGGATTGGCGCAGAAGCATTACTACGCTGGAGGCATCCAATACTAGGCGACGTATCCAACGAAGCCTTAATACATATGGCTGAACAAAACGGGCTTATCTTTGAAGTTGGCTCTTTTGTTCTTCGAACCGCGATAGACAAAGCAAAACAATGGTCTGAGTTAATTGATAACTTCAAAATGGCCGTCAACGTTTCTCCCATTCAATTACAAAACGTAAATTTTGCGGAACAAGTGCAACACTTACTCGAGTCTTTTCACTTGCCAGCGCACTTTCTCGAGCTCGAGGTGACCGAGAGCGCTTTAATTGCCGATGAGGTCGTAGCACGCACTACATTAAATAAACTGCACAAACTAGGCGTGACACTGTCACTTGACGATTTTGGTACAGGATATGCCTCGTTCAGCTATTTAAAGAAATATCCATTTGATGCCATCAAAATTGATAAAAGCTTCGTCCAGCAAATGGAAAAGTCGGACGATGACCGCGCGATAATTTGTTCTATCATACACATTGCGAAAAAACTGGAACTCCAAGTCGTGATCGAAGGCATTGAATCTCCCCAACAAGAACAGTTTCTCATTGGTGAGGGCTGTGATATCGGACAAGGTTTTCTTTATGGTAAACCTATGCCTTGTAATGAATTTGAGCAAAGTTTGTTTAATCAGCGCCTTTCTGGCGGGCAATACGCCTACTCTTCCTAAGCATTCTCTTTACTATGAGGGCGGTGGTTTCTATAATCGCCGCCCGCTTCTATTAAAAGGCTAATATCTTCATGGATCAGTTGACTGCCACGCTTAAGAAAATTGAAAAGCAGAACTACCGAGCTTATCAGCAAATCAAAGGTCAATACGACTTCACTGATTTCACTTTGTTTATCGATCATGTACAGGGTGACCCTTATGCATCGGCGTCACGTTTTCGTGCGACTCGCTCATGGTCTTTGACTGGTCTTGAGTGGCTAAGAGACGAGTCTCCTGCATTTCAAAGAGCTGCACGTGATTTTATTGCGCGTAGTTTTGAGCAGTTTGCTAAACAAGAAAACTCAGTATCAATTTCACTGACAGGCCAAACAGTACTGGATAGCACCGCGGTGTTGTTTACTGAAGAAGGTATTGAACTGCGTTTTCGAGTTAACTTACCAGCCGAAGGTCGTTCAGTATTGGGGAAAAAAGCCAACAACATACTGACTTTCCACCTGCCTAAGTTTATCCGTCGAGCAACTTTAGAGCGTGAACTCGACAAAGCCGCTTTAATTAAGCACTGCCAAGTTGTTGAAGACCAAGATGCCCTGCGAGAACAGTTGGAGGCCAATAACTTAGTCGCGTTTGTCGCAAACGGCAGTATTCTTCCTCGAATTGCAGGTAATTGCGACCTTCCTATGAAAGAAGCCGTTGAGTTTAAAGCCCCTGAATCTCTACAAGTCACTTTACATGCGCCAAACAAGGGCCATGTCACAGGATTAGGAATTCCAAAAGGTATCACACTGATCGTAGGTGGCGGCTTCCACGGTAAATCTACCTTATTAAATGCAATAGAGCGTTCAATTTACGATCATATTCCAGGAGATGGTCGCGAATACATTGTTGCCGATAACAAGGCTATGAAGATTCGTGCCGAAGATGGCCGATGCGTACACCACTTGAACCTCTCGAACTACATCAACCATTTACCGATGGGTAAAGATACGGCGGACTTTTCTACTCAAGACGCATCAGGCTCAACGTCGCAAGCCGCTTGGCTTCAAGAGTCTATTGAAGCGGGTGCAAGCACATTATTGATTGATGAAGATACTTCTGCTACCAACTTCATGATTAGAGATGAGCGTATGCAGGCATTGGTGGCAAAAGGTGATGAGCCAATTACTCCTCTCGTCGACCGCATTGGTCAAGTACGAGATGATCTTGATATCTCTACCATTATCGTTATGGGTGGGTCGGGCGACTACTTAGACGTTGCCGATACCGTCATTCAAATGCACGACTACCAAGCCGTTGATGTAACTGAAAAAGCGAAAGAAGTTATCGCTCAGCACCCTACTCAACGCCATAACGAGTCAGAAGAACGTTTACAGACCTTCCCACCTCGAGCACTGAACCGCGTTGCGTTGATGAATATTCTCACTGACGGCAAGTTCCGTGTGAATGCGAAAGGCAAAGAGTCACTTCGATTTGGTAAAGAGTTTACTGATCTCAGCGCTTTGGAACAGATAGAGTCAGCCGATGAAGTCAACACAATTGGCTGGTTATGGTTCCAAATTGCTCAACTTCCAGGTTGGTGTAATCATCCGGCGAAGGAGATTGAAGAAATGCTGTCTGGTGAGTGGCATGCCGTTCTTCCTAAGCAAGGCGACTTAGCCAAACCACGCACACTAGACGTTATGGCTGCCCTCAACCGCATGCGAAAATCTCAGTTTAAGTCATCATGCTAGTTTTGATACGCTGACAGAGACAGTTCAATCAAAAGGCAGCTATAGTTAGCTGCCTTCCTTTATCTTTATTCTTAGCGAATCATTCGTTTCTCAGTACATTCCACGCTTCACAAAGAACTCTAAATCTTTCTGCATCGCCATTTTCTCGATCAGGATGCCAACGAAGCGCGAGTTTTCGCCATTGTTTTCTAATTTCCGCAGGCGTAGCGTCAGTGTTAAGTTCAAATAGTGACAGTGCCTTTGTCTTATCTACGCTGGCTACTGACGAACCACCTATGAACTTTTGATAAGTTGTCCAAAATTCATTCAACAATCGACGCACTTCATCTTCGTCCGCTTCGTAATTGCGCCAATCTAAGTAATAATCACGCAAAGGATCATGAATATCGATCTTATGCCTCAAAGCTTCCATCGAAGACATGAGCTGAATATCCATGGCTTCGACTTGAAGCCAGCTATCCGGATACAGAGTGTCTTGCAGTTGATATAATGCATTCATGATCAGGAAATTTCTTTTGAATAAATCCTTATCGGGAGAGTCGTCCAGCTTTGAAATATAACCTTGTTCACCCAACCAGCTTGCCAAGGTGTGCACTTTCCAATTAGAGGGCTGTTTTCTCAGAATTTCTAGCATTGGCCAAAGCAGCGGATTTTCTATTGCATGAGGCTCAATACTACTGACAGTACGTTGTCCTTCCATTCATCCTCTCTGACACGAGTTTAGGGCCCCATTCACGGCACAAAAAACATAGTTTCCACTTTGTAGCATAAATGCAAAAAGGCCGATAGTCATTCACCATCGGCCTTTGTAAGGAGATCACGTAAAGGTTAAATAACCCCTAGCTCACGTAAACGTTCCATAAGGTAGCTATGTGCAGTATAGCGCTCAGATAACACCACTTCCGGCTTTGGATGCAGGAACAACGGTAATGAGATACGTGACTTTTCTTGACGGCCACCCGTAGGGTTGATTACACGGTGAGTCGTTGAAGGGAAATAACCACCTGACGCTTCTTGAAGCATATCACCAATGTTGATGATTAAGTTCCCGAAGTCACATGGTACATCGATCCAATCACCCTCTTTACTCTTTACTTGCAGTCCAGGTTCATTAGCAGCAGGCAAAACCGTTAACAGGTTAATGTCTTCATGCGCAGCAGCACGAATAGCGCCTGGCTCTTCTTCGCCTGTCATCGGTGGGTAGTGAAGCACGCGTAGTAATGTTTTGTCACTGTTATTGATCATTTCTGACAACGCGATAGAGAACTTCTCTTGAACGTCCTTAGGTGCGTACGCTTCAACCCAGCCTAATAGCTCTTGAGCAAATGCATTGGCACGCTCGTAGTACTCTAAGATTTCAGCTTTAAGCTGCTCTGGGATCTGACCCCAAGGGTAAACATGAAAGTACTCTTTGATGTCTTTCACTTTGTGCCCTTTTGCCACTTCAGACACAGAAGGTGGGAAGTAGCCATCTTGGGTGTCTACGTTAAAGTGAAAATCATTCTTTTGTTCTGAACAGAAAAACTCATGCCAGTTTTTGTAAATTGACTCTACAAGCTCTTGTGGAATCGGGTGGTTTTTCAACACACCGAACCCCGTTTCGCGTAAAGAGGTAACGAACTGTTGAGCAGCATCGTCAGCAAGATAATCGACAGTTTCCAGTTTCATGGCTTTACTTCTTTTTTATTAGACTGAATCATGGATTCTATGGATGGGCATGTTGTAAATCAAACTTTAATGAAAAGTGCACGCGCAAACGTTTTAATGTTGAGCAGTTTGCCAATAAATCAACATTTTCAGTGATCAAAAAACCCATTAAAATATCAATTGCACACCGTTCAATTAAGTGTAATCATTAACACAATCTATGGAGTCCCACTGTAAGATAAATTGAAGGATCAAATAACTCTATGAAAAGCACCTCGACACTCTTAGGATTAACGATTTTTTATGCCATCGTGTTTTTATTTTCTGCGTTGGAACCTAACTCACGTGCAGTTTGGTTTGCGGAGATTATCCCGGCGATTGGTATTCTTGTTGCTATTTGGGCGATTTCGATTCGCTATCAGTTCAGTAATACGGCTTACTTTTTAATGTTCATCTGGCTCTGTTTGCACACTATCGGTGCGAAATATACGTTCTCCGAAGTGCCGTTTGACTGGTTTAACGACATGATTGGTTCAGAGCGAAATAATTTTGATCGCGTTGCGCACTTTTCAATTGGCCTTTACGCATATCCGATCGCTGAATACTTGATAAACAAAAAACGGTTCAACAAAGCGTTCTCTTGCTGGTTTGCTTTGTTTGCTATCATGTCACTTGCTGCTGGCTATGAGATTATCGAATGGTGGTATGCGGAGTTGGCTGGTGGCGATGAGGGAATTGCCTTTCTGGGCTCGCAAGGTGACATATGGGACGCCCAGAAAGATATGTTGTGCGATACCGTTGGTGCAGTGTTGTCGTTATTCTTAATGTCGGCTCAACGTCGATTCTCTCAACCATTCTAAATAAGGGTTAAACCCATCAACAATTGGAACCTGTACGATTTGAGCGACCTCGTATTCGTGCAGGTTTTCTATTTTCTCTTCCACCAATTCATAAAGTTCTCGACGAGTTTTGATGACTAGCAACCATTCGTTGTCAGTACAAACCTCCCCTTTCCAAACGTAGTGGCTTTCAATAGGCATTGTTTGAATACACGCGGCTAATTGGGCATCTAGCAAACCTTTAATGATCTGATCTCGATTTTTTTCATTACTGGTTGTACTTAAAACCATGCAATAGTCATGTTTCATACTCATTTTCTAGCCCTTTATTATTTCATCGTCACTTTGCCGCCAATCATTTTGTAAGCGGGGGTTCCTCTTACTAGGGTATCTCTTGCAAACTCTTGTCCGCAAGCGGGGCAAATACATGGGGTTTGTGTGAAATCGTCAACAATGCGCTCTTTGAAGCATTTAACCAGTGCTCCTTTCCCGCCTTTACGGTACTTAAATAGTTGAGTTTTACATTTAGAGCAAAAGATATCGACGGTTTTCGTCGGTTGTTTTTTATTCGGTTTCGCCATGGTTACTTTCTATATCCGGTTTGACCCATACATTATTAAAATCAAACCAACCTAAGGCATTACACTTTGCATTTTGTAACGCACCGCTGTGGTCTTTATTCACGCCTAGCCAGCAGTGAAACATAGGAATCACCTGACAGCTTTTTACTAATTGTCGTCCTAGCTCACGCGCAGGAAAGTCTGTGTGCATGCCGGCACGCCATTGATCGACAAGTTTAGCCCATTCACTAAAATCGTAACCTGAACTGAACTTCTCAATATCACTGTAATCCAGGAGCCAGCCCGCCAACGCGTCATTTCGGTTCGTTGCAATGCCCATAGCTTTCACCCAGATATCCACTTCCTCCGGTGCGGGCGGTTGAGAATCATAACGAATAAACTCAACCTCTATACCGTGCGGTTTTAAGAGTGTCTTGATGGCCTTGGCAACTACTGGAAACATCGGATGCTTTTTCTGATACGCTACGGAAATTACCTTATTAGCCTGTGGTACGCTGCCCGCTTCCGCTGGCCTGAGATCAATCCAACCGGGCTTAAGGCCAAAGGCTTGCAATACTCCCAGTTCCATCACTTTATCTTGTGGAACATGCGCGTAAATCTGGTGACTGTTGAGGGTTTGCGAGAGGAACTCTGCCCAACGTGGATCTTTTGCAATCCCGGTGTTTTTGTTTAGTAATAGGAATGTACATCCAGGGTCCAGCTCTACTTCATCGGATGAACCTTGTTTATCCATCTTCGGCTTTGACAGGCTTGGATAAACCATTGAAGAATAGGCTTCATCGATTACCCACACCTCCACCTGGTCAAGTAAAGGGCGAAAACCAAAGTAGCCATCAAAAGCAGTCAAAATAAGACGCTTATCATCATTCATTTTAACTTGGAACGGCCCTGTCCCTATCGGTTGTCTATCGAAGCTTTCAGAACGCAAAGCACTCGGTAGCAAAATTTTTGCTTGCGACTCACTCAGAGCCAGAGGAAGGTAGCGATCAGGACGGACGAGCTCAATATCAACGGTCCACTCTTGTGGTGAAGACACCCGCTTTATGTGAGAAAACAAGTTCAAGCCATTTAACGCAAGCACACTCTCAAGAACACAACTGGTTGTTAACGGTTCACCATTATGAAAGCGTACTCCACGACGAAGATAAAAACGCCAATGTGTATCAGAAATTGCTTCCCACGTGTGGGCTAAATCTGGTTGAAGTTGTTCATTTTCATCAAGGCGAGTGAGTCCGCTAAAAATTTGTCTGGCGATGTGCTGTTCAGAACGCCGCATCGGTTTCTGCGGGTTTAACATCGACAATGGTCGATAATAAGGCAAACGCACGACCTGCTCGCCCTGTCGATGCTGAAGCCCTAAATAACCTTGGATAACCTGCGTCAATCGTGCCGCATCGTTATCAAGCGCATCTAGAGCCTGACCGATTTTCCCTTCATCGAGATAACGCCTGGCGAGGTTTTCGCTGACGTCGCTTCGATTACGTTTAAAAACGAGTTTCGAAAGTTTTCCTCGACCCGCTGCCGGATGCCACTCAATCCAGCCCTCTTCTTCAAGTTTATTTAGAACAATACGAGCATTACGACGTGTACAAAACAACGCTTCGGTGATGTCTTCGAGCTGAACGTCCGTATCGTGACCGGAAAATTTTTCAAACAGTGTTTCGAACTGAACACGTAAACGAGGGCTACTCATAAAGAGGAAATTCTTATCTTGTTGTCGATAAGCTAAGTTTCCTCATTTTTTCCAAAAAGTGCAAACATCACACTATAAATTATTGAATATCGATACCAATTTCTCGCGAAAGTTCAGCCAGTTGTACCTCGTTGTCCAGCTTGATAGACCATTTGCACTCTGCTCCATGAGATAAAACAACGTTCGCTCCTCTACCCAGCAACTGAATTGCATCGGTTTGCGCTTGCAAGGTTACCATTGCACTGCCGGAGAGCTTAATCACTATTTCACGCTGGGTTGCAATGATTTTTCCTAATGAAAACTCAATCACCATCTTAGTTTATACCGACTTTGTTTTGTGTTGTTTCACAGCGATGGTCAAGCGACTGGTACACACTAAACGGCCTCGCTCATCAGTGATATCGATTTGCCACACTTGCGTTGAAATACCCAGATGAAGCGGTTTTGCCGTACCAATCACATGACCACTTCGCACGGCTCGCACATGGTTCGCGTTAATATCTAAACCGACGCAGTAGCTGCCCTCATCGACAGAGAAGTTTGCAGCCAATGAGCCTAATGTTTCTGCGAGCACGACTGATGCACCACCGTGAAGCATTCCTAAAGGTTGATGAGTAAAGCTGCATACGGGCATGGTTGCTGTAAGGGAGTCGTCAGTGAAATCTGTATATTTAATTTGTAGGTGCTCGATCAGGGTATTTTTTGACGTGGCATTCAGAATCTCTATGCTTACGGGCTTTTTCCATATACTCATTGTTTTACTCTTAGTTTCACAAACTGGTTTGTTAGGTTGTAACGATGTGCTAGGAAGCTAGCATAGACGCTACTTGGGCATAACTTCAAGACGTAACATCTCACCTTCTTTATTAATCAGATGAATAACTTGATCCATGCATCATGTTACTATTTGGGTATATACTATTGCTTCAAAACAAAAAATTAAATGGAGCCTGTTATGAAGGTATGGATGAAAGCCTCTGCTCTTTTAACTATCGCGGGTTTAACAGCGTGTAGCGCATCACCGACGGGTCGCAACCAGATCCTGATGTTTTCAGATCAGGAAATGTCATCGCTTGGCGCTAAATCTTTCGAACAAATGAAGAAAGATATCCCAATCAGCAAAGATCGCAAAACGAATGCCTACGTTCAATGCGTTGCCAAACACATCACTGACACCATTCCCGCTCAATCTGGATTTAAAGACTGGGAAGTCGTTGTTTTTGATAGTGAACAAGTCAATGCGTTTGCTCTACCAGGTGGGAAGATCGGCGTGTATACCGGGCTTTTAGATGTCGCGAAAAACCAAGATCAGTTGGCAACAGTCATTGGTCACGAAGTCGCTCACGTCCTCGCTGACCACAGTAATGAACGTCTCTCACAAAGTCAGTTAGCAAATGCCGGGTTGTCTCTAGCAAACGTTGCCATTGGCGCTTCCGAGTACAAACAGTATCAACAAATGACGATGGCGGCACTTGGTGTCGGTGTTCAATACGGTGTTATCTTGCCATACGGTCGTACTCAGGAATCCGAGGCTGATATTGTCGGGCTGGAATTCATGGCAAAAGCAGGTTTCGACCCACGTCAAAGTGTCGATTTATGGAAAAATATGAGTGCTGCATCAGGTGGTTCTCAACCACCTGAATTCTTCTCAACCCACCCATCGCACAGTACGCGCATTAAAGATTTACAAGCAACCATAAATAAGCTGCCTGCGTATAACGCGAAAGCACCAAGATGTGGCTAATTCATTGCTACTATCGTCTACTACTTAAGCTTGCCAAGTAAATTACCACCTTCTAAAGAAGGTGGCTTTGTGTGAGCCCCCTAAAAGGGGGCCTTTGTTTAGTCCAGCGCC
>NZ_JAWOTP010000013.1:0-86711 GCF_033338935.1 Vibrio sp. Vb0598
GTGAGTTTAAAAGCGAGGGAGTAATCGCGCTGAGTTCTTTTAGTTGTTGATTTCATAACACTCTCCAATTTTGGGGGGTGGAAAGTGTCAACCTTATTTAGGACGGCACACACAATACTAAAAAAGAGCGCTTTAAAGCGCTCTTTTTTTTATTTCCAAAACAAATCGTTAGCTTTGTTTTACTGGCGTTTTTACGGCTGCACGCTTCCCAAACCAATAGCCCAAGCCAAGCGGTGCAAAGAATATAACGGCAATGAACAGAATAAAGTAGATGATGGTACTTTTGACAAGTTCAATCAGCTTAGTCATTGCGAGATTCACAACCTCTTGCGACACTCGATCCATATCTTGAGCAAACTTCTCGCGCTCATGGGTAATGATCTGTGCGATTTCTTGACGTTCTCTGGCAACCATCAGCTCTATAGCTTGGCGTTCTTCACCCAACTGAGATAAACGCGCCTCCGTCCTTTGATCGATATCGTCAACCAAAGGTTGTAACTCCAGCGCCATTTGTTCTGCCAAATAACGCATGTACTCTGGGTTGTTATCGATAAAATCCCTCATCGAATCAGCGGTAACTTGCAAACTATTGAGCGCCGCATTGACTTTTTCGATACTGGCAGAGCTATTCAAGGCCAACAACTGCGCTTTCCACGTCATAATTTTTGGTGTCTGTTCTGATACCAGACTTAGACGATCAGAGACATCCCCAAGTGCTTCTGGCATCGTGCCTAGCGTTGTAACGGCTTCCTCTTCGCTAATTTGGTTTGCATCTAACCACCCACGGTAAGCCGGAGTCCTAATCATGCTTAAATCAGCGAATGGATGCTGCTTGGCGAACTCTGCAACAAACGTTTGTGTCTTGATGTATGCTTCTTTCTTCAATAAAGATTGAGCCAGTTTATCTACCTCTTTCGCTAAATAAACGGAAACTAACTTGGCCTCATCAGACGCAAAGAGCTCATTACCCGAAGCGGTAGTAAAGAACTGTTCCATTTGTAGCGTGAAAGTCCATGTATCAATCAGTGCAGCCATTGGGGACACTTGGTATGCAGAAGCTTGGATGCCTTCTTCAGCATTTATCTTCCAAAGTAAAATATAAGATTGATGAACTTTATCATGAGGCTCATATTGTTCGTGTAGTGCGTCTGCTGCTTGCTCAACCTGAGCAAAAAACTGCTGCGCATACTCACGAGTCAAAAGACGCATATTGAGCTCTTGTTTGGTAAGAGGGACGGTTTGACTCTCGATCTTGACTTCGAGCAGGGAGCACCCTGAAAGCATCATAACCAGCCCTATCAACATCATTGAAGACATTCGGCGAACGGACATGAAAACACCTTTAACAAATTGTATAGAACAGGAATAAAGCGAACTAAGTCATATAGTTCGAGCCTTTATTACCTCAACTCTTATGACATTAAGTCAGAGCAATATCAATCTGTTAGCGCTTCTGTTATCTTTTCACTATTGAGAACATTATTAGCAAAAAGTATGGTTTGTTTTAGGACATCATCTAAACATGCCAACTTCTCTTCCGGCACTTTTTGCCCTTGTTTAATCAACAGTTCAATATCACCCGAAATACAGTGCAGTGGCATTGCACCTAAACTCCCTGAGACCCCTTTAAGGCTGTGTGCGGCTCTTTGCGCTTGCTCTTTATCCTCTTCTAACAGCTGATACATTTTAGTGCCATCGCCAGAGTGGTCCTGAATAAAGACCTCCAGTAACATCCGCACAGCGCCCTCGTCACCAGACAGAGAATCTAACATTTTATTGATATCTATGTACGGCTCACGTTCCACTACTTCCACTTGTGATGAATTCACCTCATTACAGCTTTTTTCGTTCATTTGGACGTTTTGAAAATTTTCTGACTGAGCTGAGGGAACAGTGTTAGCTCCATTTTCATCATCGCCAACTTGCTCTGACTTTTTATCATCGGTTCTGGGTAGTGGTATCGGTTGAATCGTTTTTGGGGAGAAGGCTCCCCATGAAATGAGGAAAAGGAGCAAACCACTGATTACAGACAACCAAACAATAAAAGTCATTAGCTTCTGTTCCAACTGATCATTTATCGAAGTTAACTGGTTCGGGAAATCTGGATTAAGCAGTTGATTGGATAAATAACTGCCCTGTGCCTGAGCAGATAGTGCGCTTGAGGTTTGAGCAAGCTGGCGCTGAAGAGCACTTCGCTCTTCGGGAGAGAGCGTCTCTGATTCAATAAAAAGTCGGTCTAAGTCACGGTAAGTATCGCTATTCGTTGCAGAGTCACTAAAGACAGACTCAAAAACAAGCGCACCTAAGCGATAGTACATTGCCTGAATTTGATCAGAGTTTTCTGTTCGAGCACGGCTGCTTCGTAACTGTTCTGCTAACGAAACCAATTCACTGTCACTTCTTACAAAAGCTCGAGCACTTTCTAAAAATCGGTCGGTCGTATAAAGCAATTGAGTGATGTCTGGTGTGATTTTCCCTTCAGAAAACTCACTTTCAAGCTGTAAGCGAACTGCATAAGCCAACTGAAGTTTCAGTGAAATTTGGTCGACGTGTTTAACACGGTAAGGCAGATCGAAGTTAAAAAAGTGCCTGACTTCTTCAACTTTACTTCCTAACTCATTTACAGTCGAAATCGTTTGAATCGTTTGTTTGGCTTGCAGCCAAATGCCAAGTGCTAAAACACACCACAAAACGAACCAGAACCAAACAAACCGCCGTATTTCTTCTTTTAGCTTCAGCAACACTTGCCCCTCGCATATCTCCATTAATTACAAGCATATACTATGGATGTTTCTTATTCACATAAAAAAAGAGAGCCGTTTGCTCTCTTTATTTAACGATATGATTTTAATTGCGACTTAACTGATCTTTTAGATTTGGAGGCGTCCCTTTAATCGTTAAGGTATCCGTCTCTGGATCATAAAAAATACGCTCGCCAAGTAAGAGACTATCGAAGCTAATATTCAAACCACCACCAGCTCCAACAAATTTAGTCAGTTTGCGAACCGTCGCACGATCACCTGGGAAAGACTCTTCAAGTTCGTACCCTTGCTCTTTGGTGAAATCCATAAAGCTCGTGCCATCTTGGCTTTGAGGAAGCTCTCCGGAAAGCTCTGAGATTTGAACTTCATCACCGGATTTAATTTGCTCATTGCAGTAGTCGTAAACTTGTTTCTTGTACTCGTTCACTTCTTGCTTTTCTAGCTTCGAGTCAGCACAAAAATCATCCACCGCCTGCATCAACACTAAGTTTTGTTGTTTAGTATCTAAGCCAATATCCGCTTGCAGAAAATCTAGGAAGAAGTCCGCCACTTTACGGCCAACGCGTCCTTTAATGTATTGCAGATAACGATTGGATTCCTTGTCGGTCTCGTAGCTCGACAGGTCGATGCGTGCGGCAATATCCATTTTGGTGATATCTAAGTAATCTGTCGCACTGATGTCCAAACCTTCGGTCACTTTTAAACTTTGATTCATTGGTAGGATACCGATGAACAAGTAGTCCGTTGCTAAACTCTGATACTCTGCGAAAACCAAGATACCTTCATCCGCAAATGGGTACTTAATCAACTCTTCTTTCAAGCGATTTGCACTAATTTGTGAGAAGTCGTAAAAATCTCGCTCTCCTTTGCGCATTTCTTGAAGCCAAAATTGAAATTCGCTGTCTGACTGGAAAGCGCCAAAACCTTTACCAGCTTTAGAATGGAATACTCGGTGAAGCTCAGCGACTAAGTTTTCTGTAGATGCATCGTTCTCTAATGATGCTGGACGAAAGTTTACAACCAGCTCGTCCTGATCGTTTTTGCACAGTTGATGCAGAATAACGTTTGAAAGATGAAGACTCATAGTGATTTTATCTTGCTACAAGGTTTTAGTTGATGGGCATTGTAGGTTATCATAAGCCGCTTTTACTATCATTATTAGAGTCTTTATGCCGATTACATCTAAATATACTGACGAGCAAGTAGAAAAAATTCTTGCTGAAGTAGCAACAGTTCTTGAAAAACACGCTGCTTCTCCTGAGTTGACGCTAATGATTGCCGGAAATATCGCAACCAATGTCTTAAATCAACGTGTTGCTGCTTCACAACGCAAAGCGATTGCTGAAAAATTTGCTCAGGCGCTGATGTCTTCTTTAGAAACACCAAAAACACACTAATCACGGACAATAGAACACATACATGGTAGACAGCGGAAACTCATACGGCGAACGTGTATCTCGACTAGTTGGTTGGGGTCACTGGTTTGCATTCTTCAATATCGTTGCATCGATGTTGATAGGCACACGCTACATTGTTCAGTCTCCTTGGCCCGAGACGTTACTTGGTCAGTTTTATCTGGCGGTTTCTTGGGTTGGTCACTTTGGCTTTCTAGTTTTCGCACTTTACTTGCTTGTTCTATTCCCGTTGACGTTTATCCTGCCATCGCGGAAGTTGTTCCGTTTGGTGGCAGTGATTTTCGCAACCGTTGGGCAAACCATATTATTAATTGATACCCAAGCGTATCAGTCGATCAATTTGCACTTAACTCCCGTTGTCTGGGAGTTACTATTCAGCGAAGACAAAAGTGCGCTCAGCACTGACCTACAACATTTATTTGTTGTGATGCCGCTGATCTTCCTTATTCAACTCGCACTATCCGAATGGGTATGGCGAAAACAGCGCAAACTATCTCATAAGCACGTAGGACGCCCTCTCGCGGCCGTCTTTTTCCTCAGCTTTATGACCAGCCATTTGGTTTACATTTGGGCAGATGCATATTTTTACAACCCAATTACTAGCCAGCGTTCAAACTTCCCTTTGTCTTATCCGATGACGGCGAAGAGTTTTATGGAAAAACATGGTCTACTTGACCGTGAGGAATACCTAAAACGTTTAGCAGAAAACGAAGGCAACGTAGAGTTAGTCAACTACCCTCTTGAAAAGCTTGAGTTTAACCGCCGAGTTAATAAGCTCAATGTGTTGATGATCAGCATAAATAATTTACGAGCGGATGCGCTTAACCAAGAAGAGATGCCTAACCTCTATGAGTTTGCTGAAAACAATCAGAACTTCCGTAATCATTACAGCTCAAGTAATGATACATACGGGGCCTTTGGTTTGTTCTATGGCTTACCGACCAGTTATGCATCAAGCATCAAGGCGCAAGGTGCTTCCCCAGTATTGCTCGATGTACTGAAAGATCAGGGCTACAACTTTGGTTTATTCAGTGGCAGTGGGTTTGAAGATGATCTCTACTCAGAAATTATTTTCCGCGACTTGAACTTAGCGGAAGACCTAGATGGCACGCAAGCTCATACCGATAAACAATCTATCGCAAACTGGAATACATGGTTAGCAGAGAAAGCAAGTCAGCCATGGTTTAGTTACATCGAAGTCACCACCGTTGATAATTTTGAATCGATTCCTTCAAATAATGACGAAGAAATGCCCGCAAGTGAGCGATTCAAAAAAGCTTATGAATATGCAGTGAAGTCGGCGGATAGAACTATCGCCGGTATTATTGATGAACTAGAAACGACGGGACAACTGACAAACACCATCGTAATCATCACTTCTAATCACGGTAGTGAATTTAACGAAACCAATACGAACAGCTGGGGAGCAAACAGCAACTACAGCCGTTATCAATTACAAGTTCCGATGGTGATCCATTGGCCTGGAATGCTGGCTGGCGAGTTTAATCACAGCACAAGCCACTTGGACCTCTCGGTTACACTGTTGCAAGATATGCTCGGCGTATCTTCCAACCCATATGATTACAGTAGTGGTCGCAACCTATTCGATGAAAGCCGTCGTCGCTGGATCTTGGCGGGCGATACTCGCGAGCTTGCCTTAATTACTAGCTCGCAAACCACAGTGATCGATAAGTTTGGCAACTACAAGCTGTATGACAAAAACTACAAACGACTTAGAGATGATGCACCGAAGTTGCCAGTTTTGATGCAAGGTTTAACTGAGTTACAGCGTTTTTATTCTAAAAACGATTAATACCTAGCAATCCATATACTATTCAAACTCCCCTTTTTGGGGAGTTTTTGTTTATTTAAACAACACAAACCACAAATTTGCGCAGTAAACATCCAATCAGTTCAACTAGGGGTTTACAACATTTTCAAAGCCTTATATTATGCGCCTCAACAACGGAGAGATGGCTGAGTGGTTGAAAGCACCGGTCTTGAAAACCGGCATACGTTAATAGCGTATCTAGGGTTCAAATCCCTATCTCTCCGCCACTTTTAGAAAAAGCCCGCTAAGAAATTAGCGGGCTTTTTTGCATCTCCAGACTTAAAAGATTTGTACAAATCACTTATCACTTCTTGAACGCAACTAAGCACTCCGCCACACTCCGAAAGAACCCACAAAAAATTAATGCCCTTTTCGTTCGTTCCAGTGTTGAATCAATTTGATATTTACATCTAGTTGTATCTACTCATCAATAAAGACTTCTTTAGCGGCATTGATAAGCTGCAAATGAATTGGGACGAGGTCAGCATGATTCGTTCGATATCCACCTCCAACGACAGCTGCGACAGGGATACCTCGAGATTTCACTGTTTGCATTAAAAATCTATCACGTTCTAAAATCCCTTGCGTCGACACATCAAAATATCCAAGCTCATCGTCTTGATGTATATCGACACCAGCATCGTAGATAACCAAATCAGGGCGATGAAGATTAAGTGCCATATCGACCACTTCTTTAAACGCCATTAAAAAATCCTCATCACCTGTTCCTCGCGCCATAGGCACATCGAGGTCAGACTGAGGCTTCCTCGCTGGGAAGTTTTTATCACAGTGGAAAGAAAGCGTGATGATATCTGGCTCATCGTCACATAAAGTTGCTGTTCCATCCCCATGGTGAACATCACTATCAATGATCAATACTTTATCGACATGCTCGACTTCGAGCGCTTGCCTGGCCGCGATCACTAAGTCATTAAATAAACAAAAACCACTGCCAAACTCTTTGTGTGCGTGGTGATACCCACCACTCAAATGAATGGCCACACCGTACTCAAGTGCCTTTTTTGCGGTCAGAGCCGTGCCCGCTGCTGAAGTTAGCGTTCTGGTAATGAGAGACTCACTCCAAGGAAAACCTATTCGGCGCATCTTCGCAGCTGGCATGTTTCCACTAACAAGTAACTCGACGTATTCCTCGTCATGAACACGTTTTACTTCCCCAACAGTTAATGCTTCGGGCTGGAAAAACTGCGCGTGCTCTTTCCAGTTATCTTTCTCCATATGCACCAATACCGATTCATAGAGGTACTGGTATTTCATAATTGGGTAACGATGCCCCTCTGGCAACTCAAGTTGAGAATAAATCGGGTGGTAGATAAATGGCAGCATGAGAAATTCTTAATAACA
Organism: Vibrio sp. Vb0598; assembly: GCF_033338935.1. Lineage (NCBI taxonomy): Bacteria > Pseudomonadati > Pseudomonadota > Gammaproteobacteria > Vibrionales > Vibrionaceae > Vibrio > Vibrio sp. Vb0598. The sequence goes on from NZ_JAWOTP010000013.1 coordinate 7,371, forward strand.
ATGGTAACGAAATAGTATCAACTTAAAGGGTTGAATAAAACGCAATTTAATTGATAATGATTTTCAATATCAATTAAATTTAATATACATATGAATTCTACTTTCTTTGCTATTCTCGGCGCACTGTTTGGCTCTCTTTGTGCCCTGTCCCTATTTTCATCTCTTGTTGTTGGTGCGTGGTGGTTGGTTGATTTTATTGTGCTTAACTAACACAATGACTTTCAACTGAAATCAAAAAAACATAGGTGTTTGTATGAGTCAAACCGTCTTTATTACCGGAGCAAATCGCGGCATTGGCCTTAGCTTAACTGAGCTGTACCTGAAGCAAGGCCACCAAGTACATGCTACTAGCCGTTCCTTAGAGAACAGTTCAGAACTACAAACTCTAGCCTCACAATTCAGTAATCTGGTTTTGCACGAACTGGATGTCACTCACTACGAACAAGTCGCTAAGCTTGCCGATAAACTCCCTGCCATCGACTTACTCATCAATAATGCAGGATATTACGGCCCCAAGGGATATGGCTTTGGAAACACTGACGTAGAAGCATGGCGTAAAGTCTTCGAAGTAAACACCATTGCTCCGTTAAAACTGGTTGAGTACTGTTACCCTCGCTTACAACAAGGCAAGATAAAAAAGATTGCTTGTATCTCATCAAAAGTCGGCAGTATGACCGAAAATACGTCCGGTGGCGGCTATATTTATCGCTCATCGAAAGCGGCGCTTAACTCGGTTGTTAAAAGCTTAAGTAATGATTTAACACCTGAAGGGTTTACTGTTTTGGCGCTTCACCCTGGTTGGGTAAAAACGGCGATGGGCGGGCCAAATGCTTTGATAGATACGCAAACCTCCGCACAAGGCCTAGCGAACGTGATAGAGCTGAGCACACCGCAGCTTTCAGGTCGATTTATTAACTACGATGGTACTGAGTTACCTTGGTAGCAGCATTAAGACACAACCATCACTAAACCAAATATCATCAAAGCCAGGCTTCATAATCGTGACTTGGTTGGCAAACATAATGTTCATCAGTGATCCACCAGCATAATTCGTGCAATCTAACTTGAATTTATCTACATCCAATCCAGACTTAGGAAAAAGTAGAACAAATAAGGAGAAAGCACGATGGCAGCAGATAGGGATTTGGTTAATTTTAGCGAAGAGCACGAACTAAATTACTGCTTGAGAAGTGCTGGTAAACGCCAAACTCAAGCGAATCGAGATACATTAGTTGACTTGGGCAACCAGGTGAAAGAGGTACTGGACAAACGCGTGTTAACTCAAGGTGAAGTAAGAGGCGCGATCCAAAACCACGGTGATCTGTTCGAGTAATCTATTTTCAAGCATGCGCGGAGTTTAATTACGCCGCGCTTGTCCTTTGCCTACTTACCTTTGGTTGAACGAGATTTAGTCGCGCCACCATTCTTTGAATAACTGCGCTTTTTACGTTTAAACGCAGGACGTTCCACCTTGGGTAGATGACGTAATGAATCAGGGATAGGCCCTGCTTTTACTTGTGCCATCAAGCTATCAATGCGTTGTTCCAGTGCTTGCATGAACGGCTGATATGCTTGATTTCTCTCTGCCATACCTTGTAACTGGTGCTCCCAATGAGCCGTCATATCAGGGTATGTTGAATCTTCTGGCAAGGCATGAATGAGACCTCTTCCCGCAGGAGAACTGAGAATTGACTTACCTTGACGCGTAAGCAGTTGGCGTTTGAACAGCGTGTCCAAAATACCAGCGCGAGTCGCTTCCGTGCCTAGCCCATCAGTGTCACGAAGGATTTTTTTCAGTTCTTTATCCGCAACATAACGGGCGATCCCGGTCATCGCTTGCAACAGCGATGCCTCGGTAAAATGCTTTGGTGGCTCGGTTTTTCGGTCTTTTATTTCCCCTTCACGACAAGTTAACACGGTGCCTTCGGGTAGCGGTGGCACGGCATCAATACCTTCATCTTCCTTGTCAGTTTTGCCCATTAGCGCTTTCCAACCCGGCGAAACTAACTGACGACCTTTCGCGACAAACGTACCACCAGCGATATCGAAAACCAATTTCGCTTCTGCGTAAACCGCCGCCGGATAGAACTGCATGAGGTACTGGCGCGCAATCAATTGATACACTTTCATCTCATTGCCGGAAAGCGCATTCACATTAGCTTGCTTCGGTGTAGGGATAATCGCATGGTGCGCATCCACTTTTTTATCGTTCCAGGCTTTGGACTTTAATGTTAAGTCTGCTCCCTGAACGGCAACTTGCAACTCTTTTGCGTTATTCGCAATAGCAGTTGTCACCGTCCCTGCTTGTGAGTAGTGTTCCATTGGTAAATAGCGACAATCTGAACGCGGGTAAGTGATCAGCTTGTGCTTTTCATACAATGCCTGACAAGTATCTAGTACTTGTTGCGCACTCATACCATAGCGCTTCGCGGCATCGATCTGTAAAGCAGATAACGAATAGGGTAATGGTGCTGATTGCTTGGTTTGCTTTTGTTCCGACTCTGTCACTTTTGCGGGTTGATTTGCAATACGGTTTGCAACATTTTCCACCAACTTACGGTTTAATACTCGACCTTCTTCGTCCTGCCAAGGCTTGCATGCCTCACTTGGCTTCCAACGAGCACGAATATCAAAAGTACCATTGGCATCTTGATATGGGATCAGAGCATGTAGGGTAAAATAGTCCTTCGGGACAAAGTTTTCGATTTCTTCATCACGACGCACCACTAAGCCAAGAACTGGCGTTTGCACTCGCCCTACCGAGAGAACACCTTGATACCCTGCTTTTTGACCAAGCAAGGTATAAGCACGAGACATGTTCATACCATACAGCCAATCAGCCCGAGAGCGGGCCAATGCAGAAACTGAAAGTGGGATAAACTCTCGATTACTGCGCATAGAACTGAGTGCACGTTTAACCGCAGGTAAGTTCAAGTCGGAAATCAGCAAACGCTGTGTGGATTCCTTCTTGGTTTTAGATAACTTGCAATAGTCGAGGACTTCATCAACTAACAGCTGCCCCTCGCGGTCAGGGTCTCCTGCATGAATGACTTCGTTAGCTTCTTTGAGCAATTTGCGAATCACTGTTAATTGCTTACTTGCACTTTTCCTCGGTCTGAGCTGCCATTGCTGCGGAACAATTGGTAAATCTGCCATATTCCACTTTTTATAACGCTCATCGTAAGCGTCGGGTTCGACTTGTTCGAGTAAGTGGCCGATACACCAAGTAACGATATCCCCGTTCCCACAGCGGATGAATCCTTGATCTTTCTTTTGAGGGTTTGGCAGTGCAGCGGCAATCGCACGGCCTAAACTTGGTTTTTCAGCAATAAACAGACGAGACATAACGTTTTGGAAATAAATATAATTAGGGCCACATTATCGAATGTAGCCCTAATAAATCAAGAAAAACTGTATAAATAAACAGTCAATTTATTTAAGTTTTCAGTTATAGAAATTCAACAAACTGAGAAAGGTCACGCTCAGGAACTTTCATCGGTGTACAACCAGGCGTGCCTAAGTACAAGAAACCAACAATCTCATCGTCACCTTCTAAACCAAATGCTTGATGAACTTCTGGATGGAACATCCACTTACCTGAGCGCCAAAATCCTTGAAAGCCTTGTGCTACGGCTGCCATTTGCATCGCTTGTACAGCGCATCCCGCAGATAAGTGTTGCTCTAGTGCTGGTACTTTCTCATGTTCTGTTACTTTAGCAATCACCGTGATCACCATTGGTGCGCGAAATGGGGCATTCTTTACCTTTTCGACCACCGCTTCATCACTATTTTCAGCTTCTGCCGCTTTTACCAAGATATCTGACAGTTTTTTCAAACCATCGCCCTGTGCGATAACGAAACGCCAAGGGGTTAATCCCGCATGGTCAGGCGCACGAAGGCCAGCACGAATGATGTTCTCAAGAGCTTTACCTTCTGGTGCAGGCGCGGATAACTTCGCGATAGATCGGCGATTGAGCAAAAGATCGAGAGCGTCCATGAAAGAATCCTTATTGAATATCGTTGTTATTTTGTTTACGCCACTTTAGCACAATCTGCTCCTGCGAATAACAACCGGTTTTCTGTGGGCTTGATAACGTGCTTCACTTAACATCAATCTGGGTTTAATGTTAATTTATTCGCGAAATGAATAAGTTGAACATAGGCAGGTTGATGAACAAGGACAAACAAAACAGCATTTACGAAAAGATCGTTAATGACGAAGATGCCCGTGCCTGTAAGGCGATTCCTGAATCAGCTTGTCATCAAGTTCCCGGCAACTTTCTTAAAATCATTCTCGCTCAGTTTTTAACGAAAGTCGGCGATGCGTTAATCAATCCTAAAGTCACGTTGCCGTGGATACTACAAAGTCTCGGGGCTCCGGTTTACTTAATTGGTTGGCTGGTTCCTATTCGTGAGTCAGGATCCCTTATCCCACAACTTAGCATCGCGCACTACATCCGACGCATTCCAGTAAGAAAATGGGTCTGGGTAATTGGCAGCATCTTGCAGGCTCTTTCCATATTTGCAATCGGATTGGTCGCATTAACTCTAACAGGAGCAGCTGCGGGTTATGGTGTGATTGCATGCCTTGTGATCTTCAGCCTCTCACGCGGTTTAAATTCCGTCGCATCAAAAGATATATTGGGCAAAACCATCCCTAAAAACCAACGAGGTCAAGTCAACGGCTGGTCTTCAAGCGCTGCTGGCCTGGTTACGCTGCTTTTCGCGAGCCTTCTGGCACTAGCCTGGTTATGGGACGTAGAGCCGACAGAGCGCTTTTACGGTCTGAGTTTAGGCTTAGCGGGCGTCATATGGCTCATCGCGGCATTCGTCTATGCGCGAATTAATGAGTATGCCGGTGAGGTAGACGGTGGTCGAAATGGCGTCCTCGAAGCATTTAAACAACTCGCGTTACTTAAGACAGACGTGACCTTTCGTCGATTCGTTATCACGCGGACACTATTTTTATGTTCTGCGCTGAGTGCACCGTACTACGTTGTGCTGGCACAGCAATCTCTGGGTGGACAGATCTGGGTGCTAGCTCTCTTTATGTTTGCGAGTGGCTTAGCCTCCTTTGTGTCAGGTCCTTTCTGGGGAAGAATGTCCGATCGCTCTAGCCGCAGTGTGATGGTCATAGGCGCAATGATGAGCGCGCTACTTGGTGTTGTGTTATTTGTTTACGATACATGGGTCACCGCTAGCCAAAGCTTCCTATTCGTGATTCCTCTGCTTTACTTTTGTGTTTGTATTGCCCACGACGGAATACGAGTCGGACGAAAAACCTATTTAGTTGATATCGCAGAAGGTGACAAACGAACGAGCTATGTAGCCGTGAGTAACACAGTGGTTGGGATAATGCTGCTTCTAATGAGCTCTCTTGGTGTTATGTCGAACTTCTTGAGCCTTTCAGCTGTGGTGTTAGTGTTCTCTTTTATTACTTTTTCTGGCGTGGTAATGGCCAAACAACTGCCAGATATCAGTGACTAGTTCTATACAAAAAAGCTGCGCTCAAAGCGCAGCTTTTATGGTAAACACACATTAAAAGGCTAGAGTTTTACCGCCAATTTAACACCTTGACGAATCGCACGCACAGCATCAAGTTCACCCGCATGGTCAGCTCCGCCAATGATATGAATTTTCTCTCCAAGTTCAGACCATTTATCTTCAAATGGACGAACAGACTCTTGCCCCGCACAAATGACGACTTTGTCCGCGTTCAATAATTGTTCTTTTCCATCTACATGAATGTGCAAACCTTGATCATCAATTTTATCGTAAGACACGCCACCGACTAAATGTACGCCACGTTTTTCAAGGGTACGTTTATGGATCCAACCTGTTGTTTTACCCGGACCTTTACCTACACGACCTTTACGACGCTGAAGCACCCAGACTTCTTTATCGCTGACCGCATCAGGATAAGGGTATAAACCACCCGGTTGGGACATCTCCTTGTCGATTCCCCATTCATGCAACCAGTCATCCAACGTTTGTCCAACTGGCTCTGTGAGCATGGTCGCGACATCTACGCCAATGCCACCAGCACCAACGATAGCCACTTTCTCACCAACTGGCGTTTTGTCTCGAATGAGAGTTTGATAGTCGACGACTTTCTCTGGATTATCAATTCCATCAATATTGACTTTACGTGGCTCAACACCCGATGCCATCACTATCTCATCGTATTCTGTGAGTAAGTCATAGTTCGCTTCCGTCGATAAGTGCAGATTCACGCCTGTTTCATCAATACGGTTAGCGAAATATCGTATCGTCTCTCGAAACTCTTCCTTACCAGGGATCTGCATCGCAAGACGGAACTGACCACCGATGCGGTCGTTCTTTTCGAACAAATCAACCTTATGGCCACGTTCAGCCAGTGTGGTCGCACAAGCCAAGCCCGCAGGTCCAGCACCAACAACTGCAATGTTTTTCTTTTTAAAGGCTGGTTCAACAACAATTTCGGTTTCATAGCACGCTAGAGGGTTCACTAAGCAACTGGCGCGCTTACCTTTAAACACGTTATCTAGACACGCCTGATTACAACCAATACACGTATTAATAAGCTGCGCTTTTTCCTGTTCGGCTTTAGCAACAAAGTAAGGATCGGCCAAGAATGGGCGCGCCATCGAAACCATGTCGGCATGACCTGAAGATAAAATACGTTCTGCTTCATCTGGCGTATTTATACGGTTGCAAGTGATAATAGGAACCGAAACGTGAGGTTTAACTTTTTCCGTAACCCATGTAAACGCACCGCGTGGTACTTGAGTCGCAATTGTCGGAATTCGAGCCTCATGCCAACCGATACCCGTATTAATAATCGTGACGCCAGCCTCTTCAAGTGCTTTCGCCAATTCGATAACGTCTTCAAAAGTGCTGCCCTGCTCGACAAGATCCAGCATAGAAAGACGGAAGATGATGATGAACTTGTCACCTACCGCCTTGCGTACCGCTTTAACAATTTCTAGCGGAAAACGCATACGTTTTTTATAGCTGCCACCCCATTCGTCGTAACGCATATTAGTACGTTTACATAAGAATTGGTTTATCAAGTAACCTTCCGAGCCCATTAACTCGACGCCATCATAACCAGCAAGCTGTGCTAACTCCGCACTATTAGCAAACGCGTCGATGGTTTTCTTTATCTGGCGGTCGCTCATTTCACTCGGAGCAAACTTTGCAATTGGCGCTTTAATGCCAGATGCACTTTGCGAGAATGGATGCATTGCATAACGCCCAGCATGGAGAATTTGCAACGCAATTTTACCACCGTGCTTGTGCACCGCTTCTGTCACAACTTTATGGGCTTTAGCATGTTTTGGCTTGCTGAATTCAGCACTCAACGGGTGTAAACGACCGCGTAAGTTAGGAGAAAAACCTCCGGTTACAATCAGTCCGACACCGCCTTTCGCGCGTTCTTCATAAAAAGCAGCGAGCTTCTGTAATCCTTCTTTGTGCTCTTCTAAGCCCGTGTGCATTGATCCCATCAGAACTCGGTTTCGTAATTGTGTGAAACCGAGATCCAGTGGCTTTAATAGGTTTGGGTACATGGCAGACATCACTTAACATCCATTGTTATTATCATGGTCTGACCAGATTAAGCCTGCTCAACCAAAAAATCAAACAAGCGTTTACATTTTTGTAACACCGATCAATCTCGTGTGAAAATATGCCAATTGTTGAGTGGTCGTGATAAGCTAAAAAAATGTTATCTTTTGAGATCTTAGAGATAAGAACCCATACTTTGTTAGACTCGGCGTAACTATCTCGTTATGGAGACAAGATGAAAAAACTCTTCAAATTTATTGGTTTGATATTTAAAGGGATATGGAAAAGTATCACTTTCATCAGACTCGCACTGGCAAACCTAATTTTCTTGCTGATGATTGCCGTTTTCTACTTTGCCTTTACTTATACCGGAGACGGTCAACCTGTCGTCGAAAAAGAATCGGCATTGGTGATGAACCTTTCAGGCCCAATTGTCGAACAAAGACGTTATGTAAACCCAATGGACTCTTTTGCTGGTTCCCTTTTGGGTAATGAGTTACCGAAAGAAAACGTCCTTTTCGATATCGTTGATACTATTCGCTACGCGAAAGACGATCCTAAAGTATCTGGATTAGTGCTAGCACTGCGAGACATGCCAGAAACAAATCTCACGAAACTACGTTACATCGCGAAAGCGTTGAACGAATTTAAAGCGTCAGGCAAACCCGTTTACGCCGTAGGTGATTTCTACAACCAAAGCCAATATTACTTGGCAAGTTACGCTGACAAAGTTTATCTGGCACCTGATGGTGGTGTATTGATTAAAGGTTACAGCGCTTACTCAATGTACTACAAAACGTTACTTGAAAAGCTTGACGTTTCCACTCATGTTTTTCGCGTAGGTACTTATAAATCCGCTATCGAACCGTTTATTCGTGATGACATGTCCGATGCGGCGAAAGAGTCAGCAACACGCTGGGTTACTCAATTGTGGAGTACTTTTATTGATGACGTAACAACAAACCGAAACATTGATGCGAAAGTGCTTAATCCAACCATGGATGAGCTGATTAACGAGATGAAGTCTGTAAATGGCGATATTGCTCAGCTCGCAGTCAAACTGGGGCTAGTGGATGAACTTGCGACACGCCAAGACATTCGCACTCTATTTGCAAAACAGTTTGGTAGTGACGGCAAAGACAGCTACAACGCGATTGGTTACTACGACTACCTTGCAACGATTCGTCCCGATTACACACTACCTCAGCACGACATCGCCGTTGTTCTAGCCAGTGGCGCGATTATGGACGGTCAACAACCTCGCGGAACTGTTGGTGGTGACACGGTCGCAAGCTTGCTGCGTCAAGCACGCAATGATGAAAAAGTGAAAGCGGTCGTATTACGAGTAGATAGTCCAGGAGGCAGTGCCTTTGCTTCTGAAGTGATTCGTAACGAAGTAGAAGCTCTGAAGCAAGCAGGTAAGCCGGTTGTTGTATCCATGTCGAGTTTGGCCGCTTCTGGTGGTTATTGGATTTCAATGAGCGCAGACAAAATCGTTGCTCAACCAACAACCCTGACGGGCTCCATTGGTATATTTAGTGTCATCACCACGTTTGAAAAAGGCTTTAGCAAGTTAGGTATTAATACTGATGGCGTTGGCACATCGCCGTTCTCAGGTGACGGTATTACCACTGGCCTTTCTGAGGGCGCGTCTCAAGTGTTCCAATTAGGTATCGAACACGGTTACAAGCGCTTTATTTCTCTAGTTGGCGAGAATCGCGATATGTCTCTAGAGGAAGTTGACAAAGTTGCTCAAGGTCGAGTTTGGACTGGCCAAGATGCACTATCCTTTGGTCTTGTCGATCAAATGGGTGACTTTGATGATGCTGTAGAGCTAGCGGCGAAACTAGCGAACGTGACCGATTACGGCATTTACTGGGTAGAAGAGCCTCTTTCACCTACTGAACTATTTCTGCAAGAGTTTATGAAACAGGTGAAAGTCTCTCTAGGTATTGATGCAACAAGCTTGCTACCAAAAAGTCTTCAACCCGTAGCTCAACAATTCGAACAAGACGCAAGCTTGCTCCAAAGCTTCAACGATCCTAAAGGTCAATACGCATTTTGTTTGAACTGCCAAGTGCAGTAGTTTTTCCATCAATATTACAAAGGGCGCTTCTACTTGAAGTGCCCTTTTTATTAGGCTTTGCATCTCCTCAGATGACTTTCTGATGCTGTGCGTATAGCCTCGCATCTCAAGGTTATTTAGGTATATAATCCCCGCCTCTGTTCCCCTACACGAAAGAAAAAACGATGACTAGAAAACACATCTACATCGCTTACACCGGTGGTACCATCGGAATGCAAAAATCCGACCACGGCTATGTGCCTGTTGCTGGCTTTATGGAAAAGCAATTAGCAAGCATGCCCGAATTCCATCGTCCTGAAATGCCGGATTACACCATCCACGAATACGACCCTCTGATTGACTCATCAGATATGACACCTGCTGACTGGCAGCAGATTGCGAATGATATTCGTGACAACTATGACAAATACGATGGTTTCGTTATCCTACATGGTACTGACACCATGGCGTACACAGCGTCCGCATTGTCTTTCATGCTTGAAAACCTTGGTAAGCCAGTGATTGTAACGGGTTCACAAATCCCTCTCGCAGAGCTGCGTTCTGACGGCCAAGCAAACCTATTAAACGCGCTACATATTGCGGCAAACTACCCGATCAACGAAGTAACTTTGTTCTTCAATAATCAATTGATGCGTGGTAACCGCAGCACAAAATCTCATGCAGACGGTTTTAATGCCTTTACTTCACCAAACCTTCCTCCACTATTGGAAGCTGGGATCAATATTCAAGTTAGCAACAGCGTAACCGTTGGTGCACAACCAGAAGGTGAGTTTAAGGTTCACAACATCACGCCACAACCAATCGGTGTGATCACCATGTACCCTGGTATTTCACACGAAGTTATCCGCAACACGCTTCGTCAGCCCGTGAATGCGATGATTCTTCTGACTTTTGGTGTCGGTAATGCTCCTCAGAACCCTGAGCTGCTTGGTCACCTGAAAGAAGCCTCTGAGCGCGGCGTTATTGTTGTCAACCTGACTCAGTGTTTGGCAGGTAAAGTGAATATGGGCGGATATGCCACAGGTTGTGCGCTCGCAGACTCTGGTGTTATCAGTGGCTTTGACATGACGCCCGAAGCGGCGCTGGCAAAACTACACTACCTTCTAAGCCAAAACCTTTCTTACGAAGAAGTAAAAGAGAGAATGCAACAAGTACTGCGTGGTGAAATGAGCCTGTAAGTTCAAGCTTTCTACGATCTAAAAAGCCCAATACAGTTTGGGCTTTTTTCTTTCAAAATCAAAATAATAAAATTTTGAGAAATAAGGCGTAAGGATTAATCAATGTTCGGATTGACACGAACAATATCGCTCTCTTCTCCGCTGAATTGTTTTTTAAGCTCTTGTTTTGATTTAAAACTGATTTCACCACCGGCTGCAACCGTCATATGCTGCGCATCAGTATTATGTTTTGATTGATACAACATCACAGCTTGCATACACGAATCTCGCTGCTCTTTAGAAAGTGTTGTACCCTCAGGCCATCTTCCCGTTTCTACTGCATAGACTAAGCGATCATAAACTTCTGGAGTCATCGCTTGTAATAGTTGTTCTGCGTCCATAGTGTACCTTCTTATTACATTCTATTTACAGAACATAACGGGTTAAGAAACTGAGTCAAGAATACGAAAATGAATTGGTGTAACGGATCACAAGCAAAGCCATGAAAAGAACAAACTGGTTACTTCTCAGCCTCGCATGTTTTGCGCTATCGGGCTGTTTTGAAGGTAACGTGACAACCGAAGAGTTGTGCCAAAAAACACCAGAGCTACGTTGCGAGCAGCTCAATATGGATGACGGCCAATGTCGAATTCCAAGAACAAATTTGGTTTGGCATCGGTTTGAGCAATTGAAAAACCCATCAGAGGCCAACCAAATCATCGAATACGGTCTGGTCGCTGAATATAGGAAATGCTTAGAACTCGCCTCCCAGATCACCCCTATTGATCAAAGTGCTCTCAAAAGACAACGCTTTAATGCATTGGTACACAGTATTGATGAGCTAGAGCGCATCGTAAACGAGTTAAAAGGCTCAGAAGACCCGGCTACTTTGTATTTCTTATGGTCTCAAACGGGAGATACTCAAGCTCGGCGCGCATTTTTACAAATGGAAGGGTCTCCCCAATTAAATAATGCTGAGATGCAATATGCATTAGCCACTTTTTATACCAACCGAGATACCAAGAAAACCCTGGAGCTTCTTAATAACGCGTTGTCTTTATCTGATGAAGACAACATCAATCCGGTCATTCTCAAGTCAATGGCAAGTATTCATCAAGGGCTTGGAGACAAAGAGCAAGCGTATCTATGGGCAATGGTCGCGAAGAGATTCGACGTACCGCTTGCTGATGAAAAGCAGCTCCAACGTATGTTCAATTTCAGTCATCCAGAGCGATATAAGCAGTTGGATGAATTAGCCGAATCGGTGGCGAAAGCCATAGAGAAAGGTATCTATTCCCCAACAATGATACCCACTGAGATATAAACGAAAAACTCCCGCAATGAGCGGGAGTTTTTATTTAAGTCGAGCGACACTCAGATCACTGTTGAGCTTGAATCATCCTGAAAGGATAAAACAATCTCGAGCACAATTTTGTCGTTATTATTCTGATTTGTTGAAAATTAACGACACAGAATTAACACAAAAACGCTCTCCTGTGGTCTGTGGGCCATCTTCAAAAACGTGCCCTAGATGGCTATCACACGTTGCACAACGAATCTCTGTACGTACCATTCCGTGACTTAGATCTTCTAAATAGCGCACCGCTTGATCGTTGATAGGCGCATCAAAACTTGGCCATCCGCAGCCAGAGTCATACTTGTTATCAGAGACAAAGAGAGGGGCATTACAACAAGTACAAGCATAAACACCAGTTTCCTTATTATGCAGTAGCTTACCGCTGAAAGGAGGCTCTGTACCTTGCTCTCGGCAAACACGGAACTCTTCATCAGACAGTTGCTCACGCCACTGTTCATCTGACTTCGTCACTTTTTTCCCGCTTTGTTCCACGACTTTCGGCTCCTTATTTACTGTTCTTGGTATTGACTTTTTTAGCAAAAAACTTGCTTCTCTTAACAGTTGTAGCACATACTTTCTCACCAGGACACCATGCGTAATTAATTTGATAAGAGCACTTATCTCACCAGTTATATTACGCCAACTGGGCTGCAGAAGAATCAGTTAAAAGTTTAAAAAACGTACATTTGCAAAGAATTGTTAAAAAAAGCGTCGCTTTTTTTTGACTTTAAACAAGTTAAGTCCGATTATCACTTGCAGATGTTTACTGGATTCTGTAATTTTACTACCAGTTATCTTTAATCAGAAATTAAGTTGTGGAGCAACTATAATGACTATCAAAGTAGGTATTAACGGTTTTGGCCGTATCGGTCGTTTCGTATTCCGTGCAGCGCAAGAGCGCAACGACATCGAAGTAGTAGGTATTAACGACCTTATCGATGTAGATTACATGGCATACATGCTTAAGTATGACTCAACTCACGGCCGTTTCAACGGTACTGTTGAAGTTGAAGGCGGTAACCTAATCGTTAACGGTAAAACTGTACGTGTTACTGCAGAGCGCAACCCTGAAGACCTAAAATGGGACGAAATCGGTGTTGACGTTGTAGCTGAAGCAACTGGTCTTTTCCTAACTGACGAGACTGCACGTAAGCACATCACTGCTGGCGCGAAAAAAGTTGTACTAACTGGTCCTTCTAAAGACGCTACTCCAATGTTCGTTAACGGCGTAAACTTCGACACTTACGCTGGTCAAGACATCGTTTCTAACGCTTCTTGTACTACTAACTGTCTAGCGCCTATCGCTAAAGTTCTTAACGACAAGTTCGGTATCGAATCTGGTCTTATGACTACAGTTCACGCAACTACAGCAACTCAAAAAACTGTAGATGGTCCTTCTGCTAAAGACTGGCGCGGTGGTCGTGGTGCTTCTCAAAACATCATCCCATCTTCAACTGGTGCTGCTAAAGCTGTAGGCGTTGTACTTCCAGAAGTAAACGGCAAACTAACTGGTATGGCTTTCCGCGTACCAACTGCTAACGTTTCTGTAGTTGACCTAACTGTTAACCTAGTTAACGGTGCTTCTTACGAAGACATCTGTAAAGCGATGAAAGAAGCTTCTGAAGGCGAACTAAAAGGCGTTCTAGGCTACACTGAAGATGCAGTTGTATCTCAAGACTTCATCGGCGAAGTTTGCACTTCAGTATTCGATGCTAAAGCTGGTATCGCGCTAACTGACAAATTCGTTAAAGTTGTATCTTGGTACGACAACGAAATCGGTTACTCAAACAAAGTTCTAGACCTAATCGCTCACATCTCTAAGTAATTAGAAAGTTAGCAATTAGCGAATAACTTCGTTAAAGAAAAGGCGGCTCTAGAGTCGCCTTTTTTGTATCTGGAATTTGAGAGAATGCAGGCTCGATGTTGCATTTAATGTGCGAAGCGCGTCTAAAAGCTCTCCCCCAGCGATAGGAAACTACACATGGATTTAAAAACTCTCCCAGCCCTAACGGTGCTATCTGATAACGTCACTATCGTTGAAGTTGATCAGATAAAAATCGTCCGCGTGATTCATGACAAAGCAACGGCAGGCATCTCGCTACACGGTGGTCATGTCGTGTCGTTCACGCCTAAAGGTCAAGAAGATCTGATCTGGATGAGCGAAAAAGCTGTCTTCGATGGTAAAGCTGCTCTTCGCGGTGGCATTCCGGTTTGTTGGCCTTGGTTTGGGCGTATTGCTGCTCCAGCTCACGGCTTTGCCCGCACCGCAGAATGGGAGTTGGTTGAACATCGTGAGAACCATAACGGTGTGATTGTTGAACTTGCTCTGTTCCCGACAGAAGAAATCCACGATATTTGGCCCCATATGTTTGACGCTCGTTTGGTGATTGAAGTGGGCGATGAGCTAAAAGTGACGCTCAAAGTCATGAACATTGATGACGAGGCTTGGACCTTCTCTGGCGCATTACATACTTACCTAAACGTTGGAGACATTAAGCAAGCACAAACGACAGGCATGGGTGCCGAGTACATTGATAGCTTGAAAGCTGATGCGGTATGCCAAGGTGGTAATGTTCTACAACTAACTGACACCATTGATCGCGTTTACACGCAACCAGAAGCGAAAATTTTGGTAAAAGACCCGGTATTGGATCGTACGCTAAGCGTACACAACCAAGGCCACAACTCAGCAGTATTATGGAACCCTTGGGCAGAAGGTGCGCAAAGCATGGGTGACATGGCTGACGATGGTTATCAAACCATGTTGTGTGTGGAGTCTGCTGTTCATGCACCAAGTATTGAGCAAGGTCAAACCCTCCAACCAGGTGAGACACATGAACTTGTCACTGTCATTTCAGCGCAGTAAGAATCACCATATAAAGGCCGGGGATACCCGGCTTTTTTTGTAATAAAAACTCTGCTTAGATGGTCCTATCTTTACTAACTTATTGGTTACTGGTCACTTTTGACGGTTTCATTAATAAATATCAAAAAAATTGATCATATAAACCGATAGCATACCGATACAAAACTCATAAATAATAAAAATATCAGGAATTAGTCTATGTTAGAGAGATACCGAAATCAAAGTGTCGGATTCCAGTTGAAACTGGTGATCACTTTGTGTCTATTCATTGCTTTCAGCAGTATTGCAGCGCTTGTTTACCGCAACGCTTCCGATGTTCTATTGGAAAGCACACTGAAAGAACACCAATCTAAAGTAGAATCAATGGCAAAAACCATTGCTGGCCAATTCGATGCTTACCTGCACACCGCTAAAGTCCTCGAATCTACTTTTCGCAATGGCTACCTTGCCGGTGTCTATGTCGAAAATTACACGGTTGACTTCATGGGACATGAAGTACCAAACATCACTCAATACAGTGAAAGCTTAATTAATGACACCAAGTTGGTCGACAGTTTCACACGTGATACCGGCGCTATAGCAACGCTATTCGCACCATTGGGTGACGACTTTATTCGGGTGTCCACCTCCCTAAAAGATCCACAAGGTCAGCGAGCGGTCGGAACCACGCTAGGCATCAACCATCCTGGTTATCAGCAACTTAAAGCAGGACAACCGTATTACGCTCAAATTAAATTGTATGGCGAGCGCTACATTACCTACTATGCCCCAATCAAAGATGCGACAGGAAAGGTAGCAGGCCTATCGTTTATTGGCTTACCAGTAGACCAAGCGACACAAACCTTATTCGATGCACTCGAAGAGATAAAATGGGGCGGCACTGGTTACACCATTATCGTTGATAACGACGAAAACAATCTTGGTAAATACCTACTTCATCCAGCAAAAAGCGGCTCAGATTCGTCAATACTAGAAGTCGCCGACTACAATGGTCACAAGCCTTTTGGCCAGATTTTCGAACAATCTAGTGGATTAATTCGCTACCCTTTCGAGTACCAAGGTAACGTAGGCGAAAAGTATCTTGTCTACACAGAGGTTCCAGGTTGGAACTGGAAACTGCTAGGCGGTACGTTTATCAAAGAAGTTACAAAAGGTAGCGACACGCTTCTCACACTCATTGCCATCATTTCTTCGGTAGCGGCAATCATTACTTTTGTTGTACTGACACTTTTCTTGAATCACAGCTTACAACCTCTCACGACTCTAAACTCATACATGACTCGCTTAGCCGGCGGCGAAGTCAGCTTGAGCATCCCAGCGTCTCGTAAAGCATCAAAGAATGAAATTACGAACCTGAGCTCGGGTGTCGCCAGTATGGCAAGTCAGCTCAATGAACTTGTCGGTAAGATCCGTTCAACAAGCGACTTAGTGGAGAGCAACTCCACCAGCGTTGCCAACGATGCACATAGCAATTTGACCCAAGCCGACCGACAACAACAAGAAGTCGAGCAAGTTGTGACAGCGATTGAAGAAATGGCCTCTTCCGCTCAATCTGTCGCACAACAAGTCGAAAGCATTGCGGAAAACGTACGCTCAGCAAATACCGATAGCCAGTCTGGTCTCGCGATTGTTGAAGGCGTATGTATCGACGTTGCTCAACTTAACGATCAATTGGATCAATCAGCAACGGCTATCGAGCAAGTAAATCGCGATAGCGAGAGTATTCAAACCGTCACTAAAATGATTGATGAAATTGCTGAGCAAACCAATTTACTTGCCTTGAATGCCGCCATTGAAGCAGCACGAGCAGGTGAACAAGGCCGTGGCTTCGCAGTTGTAGCAGATGAAGTGCGCACACTTGCGCACCGAACCCAAAGCTCAGTTCAGGATGTCGTGGAAATTATCGAGAAACTAAAAGGGTCGACTCATAATGCAGTTAATATGATGACAGACAGCCAACGCAGTGCAAACCAGGTCTTGGACAAAGCACAAGACGCGGGCACAGCATTAGAAGCCATCGCAGTACAAGTGCAGTCGATAGCCTCTCAAGCCGACGCCATTGCAGCGACTTCAGAAGAACAAGCTCAAGTTTCACAAGAAATTGCAGCAAATGCCCATTCTATCAGTGAACTTAACCGAGAAAGCCGCAACACGAGCGCAAAAACCTCGCAAAGTGCCATTGAACTTCAACAACAAGCACGAAACTTGAAAGAGCAAGTCGACTTCTTCCACTAATACTTAATAAGAGCCGACCCAGTCGGCTCTTTTTGTTTCACTTGATACCACGCTTTTTGATAGAATTTGCCGCCCTACTTTCTGTTCGAGATCGTCATGAACTATCAATGCCCTCTATGCCACCAAGCTCTAGCGTTAAATGAAAAAACGTTTAAGTGCGAAAACAATCATCAGTTTGACTTAGCAAAAGAAGGCTACGTTAACTTGATGCCAGCGCACCACAAACGTTCTAAAGATCCTGGTGACAACAAAGAGATGATGCAAGCTCGTCGTCGATTCCTCGAAGGAGATTACTACAACCCAATGCGCCAAGAAGTGGCGCAGCTGTGTGCAACATACACTGAGGGGAGCACCCATCAATTATTAGATATTGGTTGTGGTGAAGGTTACTACACAGATCAAGTACAAAAGACGATAGAAACACAAGCGAACCATGCCACGATTTATGGCTTAGACATTTCCAAAGTTGCCATTCGTTACGCGGCGAAGCGTTACACGCACTGCAACTTTAGTGTGGCTTCTAGTCACCGACTTCCCTTCGCAAATGAATCCTTAGATGCCATTTTGCGCATTTATGCCCCGTGTAAAGCTGAGGAGCTGCAGCGCGTTGTAAAAAACGACGGCGTTGTTGTCACGGTTACTCCTGCTAGCCGCCACTTATACCAACTGCGTGAGCGCATTTATCAAGAAGTTCGTCTTCACAATGAAGAACCAGAACATATTGAAGGGTTTGAATTAGAGCACCAGCAGCATCTTAACTATGTTATGGACTTGAAAAACGGAGCCGCAATCGATTTATTGCAAATGACGCCATTCGCATGGAAAGCAACCGATGCTCTTCGTGAAGAGTTGAAATCCGCTACACTTTTCCAATGTGAGGCTGATTTTATGTTGCGTGTATATCGCAAAAAAACACTCAATTAATACGTCAAAAAAACAACAAACGCAAATAGTTATCATTTATATTGATTCATTGCTCAGCCTCCATTAATATCATCCGGACATTTTTGGAGGCTTTTCAATGCGCTTTTCTACTTTGAGCTTGCTCTTTGCAGGCTTACTTACTGGTTGCTCTTCATATACGCACACCAACTCTCACGCAACCTCAGCGGAAGTCACTAGTTTTTACGACTACCAACTATACACCCCTTCTGGCGAGCACATCGCTCTAAGCAAACTGCCAATTGAGCTGCAACAAGCAGATGTCATTCTTATTGGTGAATGGCACACACACGCCGGCATTCATCGCTTTCAAACCGATATGCTCAAACAACTTACGTCCTACGACCGCTCACTCGCGTTATCTATGGAACAATTTACCCGTGACAAACAACCTGTTGTTGACGCTTACCTACGTGGGGAGATCGGCGAACAGTACTTAATGAAACAAGCCAACGCTTGGCCCAATTATCAAAGCGACTATCGCCCTCTCGTGGAGTTTGCTAAGCAGAAAAATCTCCCGGTCATTGCAGCAAATGCACCAAAGAGCATTGTTCGATGCATTGGTCGACAAGGGCTAGATTACATTAACAAGCTCGATGATGATCAGCGGATGTTCATTGCACAAGCCATCAACACTGGTAGTAGTCCGTACAAAGAAAAGTTCATGGCATCCATGCATCACGGTAAGCCAGAGCAGACGGAAAAACAGTTTGCAGCTCAAGTTACTTGGGATGAAACTATGGCGGAATCTATCGTTAGCTACCTAGACGACAACCCAAGCGCTCAGGTTGTCCATGTTGCAGGCAAGTTTCACACCGAGCAAGGGTTGGGTACGGCAGCATCAATCTTAAGCCGCAACCCGAGCTTAAAAGTGGTTGTAATTAGCCCAACAGATAACGTGCTTTCCGATAATACTGACTATCAGTTAGAGGTTCTCGCACCACCAGTACGGTATGTACAAGATGCTCACCGCATGGCGGCATATCAACATCTAACTAAACGCAATAACGATCTTCAATGTAAGTAGCTGGTCTTCAATTTAAGTTACTACCTTGTCGTTGCGTTGCATCATCACACCGCTCCGAGTTCATCGAGTGACAAGGGTCTGCTTCCTGCTGGTCTATTTTTTGCTAATGATCACCAATAGAAACTAGAAGCGGCAAAAGCAGACCTGTTTTTATCCAAATAGCTTCAGAAATAAACTTTGCCGCCGATAAAAATATAACTGCTTTTTACCCGCACTCAGTGACCGAGTGTCGATGTTCCAAGGAGTATTCGATGAATCCAGTAGGAAGCACTTCTGTTAATAGCTATGCCAAACAATCTGTCGCCTCTAAACAAGCAAGTATTGCACAAGAAGAAACTAGTGCTTCGCCGCTGAAAGTCGAACACAATAAGGTGACGCTTTCGACCGAAGGCAAAGCGCTACTTGCCGCTCTGCAACAAATCGAGCACGACAGCAAGAAAATAGAAGCAGAAGATAAATCTGTTGGTGAAAAGGTCGAATCTTTCACGCATGGTGCGCTTGGCATGGATCACCCCGATAAAATCGAGAAAGAAGAGGATGGCTCATATTCTGCGGGTCAATACCTTTCTGCGGCACTTACCGTTGGTGGCATCATACTGGCATTAGTCTGATAACCAGTCTGATAATCGTCACGACAACAAATCCTATTTGAACCAAACACTTACTGCAGCCCATAATTTAATAAGCCAAAGAACGATATGATGCAAACGTAAGTGAATTCGACCGCTCTTGTGGCCCGATAATACATGCTCGTTTATTGCTCCCTAAACTAGGTTTCTTGTGAAGGCACTGAATGGATAACTTTAGTCCATGCTTTCAACTCCTAAGCGTAATCCAAGCCCACGTTTGTGGGCTTTCTTCTTTCCAAACTAACGAACGTTAGAGAGCGACTCATTTTTTCTGCAAAACCAAACAAAAACGACAATTTGGTTAAACTTTTATTACCGACACAAAACCTTCATAAATCATTGCTTTAATGCCTGCGCTTTCAATAAACAAGGAAAATATAATGAAGCGCTTAGTATCTCCAATCGTTACGGCAGTGGCTGCATCTACCCTCTCTTTCAATGCACTCTCAGCTGAAATCAAAAACGTCATTTTGATGATCGGCGACGGCATGGGTCCTCAACAAGTTGGTTTACTCGAGACCTACGCAAAACACGCACCTAACTCGGTTTACAAAGGCGAAAGCACAGCGTTATACAAACTCGCTCAAGAAGGTGTGATTGGATCATCACTGACCAATCCAGAAGACGCAATTGTCGTCGACTCTGCGTGCTCAGCTACGATGCTAGCGACAGGAATCCCTACCGCTTCTGAAGTCATTGGCATTGATAGCCAAGGCAACCATGTCGAAACTATTTTAGAAAAAGCCAAAAGTAAAGGTAAAGCAACTGGGCTCGTCTCTGATACGCGTATGACCCACGCAACGCCAGCAGCATTTGCCGCTCATCAACCACATCGCTCCCTAGAAAACAGTATTGCGGCGGATATGCTCGAAACAGGCGTAGACGTGATGATGTCTGGTGGACTTCGTCATTGGATTCCAAAGTCGACAAACGACAAGGGAGAGACATACGAGCAGCTTGAAAAGCTCACTGAAGGAAATGTCTACCTAAAATCGAAACGCAAAGACGAACGCAACTTGCTTACTGAGGCGCAAGACCAAGGTTACAACCTGGCTTTCAGCCGCGATATGCTCACACAAGCTAAAGGTGACAAATTACTTGGACTTTTTGCTTACTCGGGCATGAACGATGGTATTGCCTACAGTCAAAGCAAAAACGATCCAAAACGCACGCAGCCATCGCTGAAAGAAATGACCACCAAAGCAATCGACATTCTTTCAAAAGACAAAGACGGTTTTTTCTTGATGGTTGAAGGCGGCCAAATTGACTGGGCTGGCCACAGTAACGATGCAGGTACGATGCTGCATGAAATGCTTAAATTCGATGAAGCGGTAAACTCAGTTTATGAGTGGGCAAAAGGCCGTGATGACACCCTGATCATTGTTACTGCTGACCACGAAACCGGCTCTTTTGGCTTTAGCTACTCATCAGCAAACTTGCCTAAACCACAAAAACGCGACGGCGAAGCATTCAAAAATCAGGATTACGCGCCAAACTTCAACTTTGGTCAGTTCGAGATCCTCGATGGTTTATACAACCAAAAGAAAAGTTACTACGGCATGATCAGTGAATTCCAAGCGCTTGATAAGAAAGAGCAAACTCCAGAGAAGTTTGCGGAAGTCGTGAACGCAAATAGCGATTTTTCTATTACGCCTGAACAAGCAGAACGCGTATTAGCAAGTAAACCAAATCCATACCGACTCGCTGGACACAAATACTTAAGCGAAGAGAACGTACCGACAATCAATGACTTTGATGCTTTCTTTCCTTACAACGACCGTGGCAACTTGCTAGCGCGTGAGCATGCAACAAAGCAAAACACAGTATGGGGGACGGGTACTCATACGCATACTCCTGTCAACGTATTTGCTTGGGGACCTGCAGAAACTATCCTTCCAGTATCAAAAATCATGCACCACTCGCAACTAGGCGAGTACTTGAAGCAACAAATTAAATAATCAACTTGCACTTACTTCACAACTCGTGATGTTTCAACGCTCTCGCAAGGGAGCGTTTTTTTATGCATGAAAACAGTTGACGTTTTAAATCGTACACCACAATAATTATGGGTCTTTAATTATATGAATAAAGAAAATGTGCGAAATCTTTGCTAAGCAACCCCAAGACAACTATCAGTTCATCACCCGCTCTATCCGTATTGATGGTCACGCGACCAGTGTAAAACTTGAAGCGAGCTTTTGGACAATTCTTGAGGAAATCGCTAGTGCTCAAAACATGACGGTTCCTAAATTCATAAGCACTGTTTATCAAGAAGCACTCGAATACAATGGTGAAGTGAACAACTTTGCCTCCTTACTTCGATGCGCTTGCCTCACTTACGCCCGCCAACCTCAAGAGACCACTCGTCAAGCACTTGCGCAACTTAACAGTTAATAGCAACCAACCGACCAATAACCATCCTAGGCTATGCATCCGTATTATAAACCCTTGAGCATCTTCTAATTTGTCGTACTAGAGTACTACCCAGACTCCTTTTGAAATCGCTAACCTGTGCGGACTATCAAGGAGTACCTATGACAAAAATGATTCACACCATGATCCGAGTAAGTGATCTGGACCGCTCTCTACAATTTTACTGTGACGTACTTGAACTAGAAGTCGCTGATCAATACATCTTTGATGGCTTTTCTCTAACCTATCTAGCCAACCAAGAAACTGGCTTTGAATTGGAACTGACGCACAATCACGACCAAAGTGAGCCCTACACTCACGGCTCAGGTTACGGCCACCTTGCCGTCAGCGTGGAGGACATTGAACAAGCCCACAAACGCATTAAATCTCTCGGCATTGAAACTGGTGACATCAAAGCCTTTGACCATCAACAAAAGCATTTAGCAACGTTCTTTTTTGTAACCGACCCTGATGGTTACAAAATTGAGTTCCTGCAACGCCAAGGGCGTTACCTATAACAAAAAGAGTAAACATTATGATTCACTTGACGGCTACCTTTCATGCACAACCGGGAAAAGAACAAGAGTTGAAAGAGGTACTTACCCGAGCGCTTGAACCTACTCGCAATGAAGAAGGTTGTGTTCGTTATCAATTGTTCCAAGATAAAGACAATGCATGCCACTTCGTTTTTCAGGAGCAATTTAAAGACCAACAAGCATTTGAGCTTCATGGTAAAACAGAACACTTTGCTCTTTTGATTAGCCAGATCGACAACTTGTTAGAATGCGAGCCGAAACTGGTGTTCTTTAACGAACTGTAACTATAGCGCTAACCGAAGATCAAAAAAGGCACTCTATCTAGAGTGCCTTTCACTAGTTGGGATCTGTGATTAAGCGTCTTGCTTCTCCACCATATGCAAATGCACATCTTGTTGTGGGAAAGGAATCGAAATACCTTCTCGGTCGAAGCGTAGTTTCACTTCTTTAGTCACATCCCAGTATACATCCCAGTAATCATCCGTTTTTACCCAAGGGCGCACAATAAAATCTACAGAAGACGTATTTAATGTATGAACTTTGATCATTGGCTCTGGAGTGCGAAGTACCGACGGGTGAGAGGTAATGATATCAGACAATACTGACTCCGCTTTTAAGAGGTCATCCGCATAGCCAATGCCAAACACCATATCCACGCGGCGAATGCGTTCATGCGTGACGTTCTTAATAACATCTCCCCAGATTTTGCTGTTAGGAACAATAATAATTTGGTTATCAAACGTACGGATTGTGGTGTTCACCAAACTCATATGGCTTACCTTGCCATCCACACCGCCAGCATACACAAAATCACCAACATCAAATGGGCGATAAATAAGCAGCATCATACCCGCCGCGAAGTTGGATAACGTGTCTTGCAACGCGAAACCAATAATCACACCAGCAATACCGAAACCGGTTAGGATTGGCGCTAGGTTCAAACCAAGCTGAGATAAGCCCACCATGATACCGATCACCCACACGAATTTGCCGGACATCGAGATAAAGAAGTCCTGCATCAAGTGGGAAAGTTTTAAGTTTTTCGATGCAACTGCTTTACGGACGACTTTGCGAGTTAACTTAGCCAGTCCGCGAGCGATCAATAAAATCAGCGCAAAAACAAACAACTGGAAGATATGCTGCGGTGCATTCTCGGCAAACCAATCCAGTGCCGAGTTGGACCAGTGACTCAGTATTGACCACACAACTTTGGTATTCAGTAAATCATGGGTGATATTACCCGTCACTTCAAAAATTTGGCGTTTGTATTCAGACGTTTCTAAACCGACTTTATCACCAATTGAAATCAGGTTGCGTAAGCTTTCTGTCGCAATATTTAGCCTTTGTTTAGTAATGAGCTGACTAAGTTGCAACGACGCTTTTTCCGACTCTGGGCTAGACGAAAGTTGGGAGCCAATGATCTCACTTTGCTGACTCAAGTACTCAATTGAAGCAGACAGTAAGCGCATACGTTTATCAATTTTATCTTTTAGTTCCGCTTCCGCGCGCTCGTTTTGGGCCCCTAGCTCCTTCAGCCAAGCGAGATTTTGCCAGCTCGAATCGAAGCTAACATCAAGATAACGCTGTAGCTCTCGATAATCATTAACAAGAGCAAGCTTCTCTTCATCCTTAGCCTTATTTAAATCCTCGACGACTTTCTTTATTTTTTCCGATAGATAGTTCGTCGCATCCTCAGAGTATTGTTCTTGTTTTTTAACTAGCAAGATCAGCTTGTCGCGAGAGATAGTTTCACGTTCAATCGCTGACGCTAACTGGCTTCTTAATTCTTCATTCTTTTGGAATAGTTGCAGTTGAAGGGCATCACGCTCGTCGCCACTCGCTTGCGAGAGGCTTTGGGATAAATCCACAATCTCTCGGTTCAAGTTGTCAATCGAGATTTCGGCAGCAGAAGGCTCTTGGATATCGTCAGTAGCAGTCGCATGAACAGCCATTGGGGAGAACATAATGACGGCAAGTGCGAATAATGTCACCCAAGATGTCAGGCGCAGTTTCTGGGGGAAATGAAACGTCATGTTTACCTCATAGGGAACAATCCTGATCAAAACAATCAGGAATAGAAGTGTAAAGCGTTGAAATCATACTCCTAAGTTTACAACACTAAATAATAAACTGAGCAGCATTTCGTTAGCGAGACGTCAAAGTTGGGAGCCCCAATAGCAAACAAGCCTTTCATTTAATCAATGAAAGGCTTGTTTTTATTCGACTAAGGACGGTTGGGATGATTTAAAATATGGTCTTCCCAATCCACCACATCAATCTCGTAAACAACTTTGTTACGGACACTTTCCCCAGCCGCATGCATTGCGGACTTAGAGCCTGTAATCAACGGATGCCATTCTGGTAAAGGCTGCTTTTCAGCCAACAGACGGTAAGCGCACGTGTGTGGCAGCCAAGTAAAATCGTCGATGTCTTCTCGGGTCAGCTTGGTGCACTCTTCACCCGAAGTGAAACGGTTTGGGTAATCCTTACATGAACACGTTTTACTGTTCAGCCAGCTACAAGCCACATTGGTATAGTAGATTTCATCGGTATCTTCATCCATCAGCTTATGCAAACAACATTTGCCACAACCATCACAGAGAGATTCCCATTCCTCTTCTGTCATCTGCTCTAACGATTTACTTTGCCAAAATGGAGTGCTCATACTTCAGGTCTCACCAAGGGAATTTAGGGGGCGATTTATACTCTTCTCAACGCAAAAGTTCAAGTTTTGAGAAGATCTTGCATCCTTCCCACATAACGGTGGAGATATTCAACTACTTTCGTTTTACTGTTCTATCCTTAAACAAGTTTCCATTACTCAATTGATCAAGAAGGCATTAAGGAGTTTTCATGGGTATTATTTCTTGGATTATTTTGGGCTTAATCGCCGGCGCACTTGCTAAATGGCTCATGCCAGGAAAAGATGGGGGCGGTTGGATTGCAACAATGTTACTTGGTATTGCAGGGGCATTTGTAGGTGGCTTCCTTGGCGGCATTCTCGGTTTCGGCGGAGCAACTGGCGTCAACATTGGTAGTATCATTACCGCAACACTAGGCGCATTTATTCTGTTGTTTGTTTATAACCGTTTCTTAAAATAATCACGATGATTTAAAAGCAAAAAACCAAAAAGGGAGCGTAATGTTAAGCGCGCCCTTTTGTTTTTTTCTTTATTCACTCTTCCAATCCACGTCAAAATGACCATAATTGCCCCCTTAATTTTTTAAGAGGTTTACATTATGGATTGTCGATTAGGATGTGGAGCGTGCTGTATTGCGCCAAGTATCTCTTCACCAATACCTGGAATGCCCAAGGGCAAACCTGCAGGTGTTCGTTGTGTGCAACTCAACGACGACAATTTGTGCAAGCTATTTGGTAAGCCTGAACGCCCTAAAGTCTGTCACGATTTTAAACCGTGTCCGATTGTATGCGGCAACACCAATCAAGAAGCACTCGACAACATCACTGAATTAGAACAATTGACGTAATGCGACTCTAGACCACACGTTTAAAGTTAGTACCTCGGTTGTTTCTCTCCGAGGCAGTAATCAAAGCAAACTCAAGATTTAGCACTCCCCCCCTCAGCCTTTTATCTCACCCTTGAGAACTCTTGCCACATAGCGTTCCATTTGCGGTTTTTGCGCGATCTCCCTCACAATTTATTGACAATTCTCGACTATGTTCAGCGGGTCATTTAATTAAAGATCAGGAAAGAACATGAATAAGTATTTGGCTGAGGCTTTTGGCACGTTCTGGCTAGTGTTAGGCGGCTGTGGTAGCGCGGTGTTGGCTGCGAGTTTCCCTGAAGTGGGTATTGGTCTGTTGGGCGTTTCTTTGGCATTCGGTTTAACCGTTCTGACGATGGCATTTGCTATCGGTCATATTTCAGGTTGTCACTTGAACCCTGCAGTGACAGTTGGCCTTTGGACTGGCGGTCGTTTTGAGACAAAAGACGTTGCTCCCTACATCATCTCACAGGTGATCGGCGGGCTTATCGCAGGTGGCGTGCTTTACGTTATTGCATCTGGACAAGCAGGATTCGATGTTGTGGGTTCTGGCTTTGCCGCCAATGGTTATGGGGAACACTCTCCAGGCCAATACTCGATGATCGCTGCACTTGTGACTGAAGCTGTCATGACGATGATGTTCCTGATTGTCATTATGGGTGCAACAGACAAACGTGCGCCACAAGGCTTTGCACCTATCGCAATTGGCCTGTGTTTGACTCTCATTCACCTGATCAGCATTCCTGTCACCAATACGTCAGTAAACCCTGCTCGTAGCACGGCAGTCGCAGTATATGTGGGTGACTGGGCGGTTTCTCAGCTATGGCTGTTCTGGGTTGCGCCTATTGTGGGTGGCGTGCTTGGTGCGGTTATCTACAAAAACCTTCTTGGTGAAGAATCGAACGATTAATCGTTCCCAACTCCCAAGATCAAAAAAGCCGCTGAGTTCAGCGGCTTTTTATTAAATTCTGTGTCGACCTAATAGCGAATGTGACAACGTCGTGCCATCAACAAGCTCTAGCTCCCCACCGACAGGCACACCATGCGCGATGCGGCTGGCATCAACTTGGTGCTCTTTACATAGCTCTGCGATGTAATGGGCAGTGGCTTCACCTTCAACTGTTGGGTTTGTCGCCAAAATCACTTCGGTAATATCACCGCGACGTAAGCGGTAATCAAGGACATCTAATCCAATATCACTTGGACCAATACCATCTAATGGCGACAAATGCCCCATAAGAACAAAGTACCGACCAGAATATTGGCCTGTTGCTTCAACGGCTGCGATGTCTGCCGGGCTTTCTACCACACAAATTTGACCATTTTCTTGGCGTTTTGGGTTGGTACAAATGTGACAGACTTCTTCTTCGGTGAAGGTTCGACACTCAGTACAATGACCTATTTCTGTCATTGCCTGACTAAGCGCATCTGCAAGCTGCAAACCGCCTTTTCTATCGCGCTGTAACAAATGAAAGGCCATACGCTGCGCTGACTTGGGGCCAACCCCAGGTAGACAACGTAAGGCCTCCATCAATTGCTCCAGCATATGACTGGTACGCATTAAAAGTCCGCTTAATTAAATATCAGCAGATTAGAATGGCATTTTCATGCCTGGTGGTAGTTGCATACCGCCAGTTACAGAAGCCATTTTCTCTTTTTGAGTTTCTTCAACACGACGGGCTGCATCGTTGAACGCCGCAGCGATCAGATCTTCAAGCATTTCTTTGTCGTCTTCCATCAAACTTTCATCGATGTCAACACGACGTACGCTGTGACTACCAGTGATAGTAACTTTAACTAGGCCAGCACCAGACTCGCCAGTTACTTCCATATTCGCGATTTCTTCTTGAAGCTTTTGCATGCGATCTTGCATTTGCTGGGCTTGCTTCATTAGGTTGCCCATACCGCCTTTACCAAACATGTTTATCTCTCTGGTTTAATGAGGTGTTGCATCAATTAATGGGGTTATACCTTTGGGTTTTCAACCCCATTCCATTCGATTATTAGATAGGGCGCACACTATCTTTATCAAGCTCTGCAGCAAAACGACGTTCAATAAATTGAACATTTGGATCGTTTTCTAAACTGTTCAGCGCTTGCTGTAATTTCTCTTGGTAGAGCCTATCTCTCAGTTCAAGTGGTGTTTCTCCACTCTCCCCTATTTCGATGCTCATGTGGCACTCTTCACCTAACACGGTATTAAGTGCTTTGAGCAATTCGGCTTGAGCTCTATCAGTATTCAAATGAGCTTGGCTGCTTCTCAATAGTAACGAAACGGTTGTTCCTTCCTTACTATAATGAGAGTTTAGCGCAAGTTGCTCTACCAGCTTAGGGATCTCCATTAAGCTGATGAGCTTCGCCCATTCATTATGTTCTAATGACTCATCGATGAGCTTTTGTGCCATTTCAGGCGTTTTCTCATGCTCAAGTGCCTGCTTGAGCTGCGTAGGTGTCAGTTTTGTATTTACTTTTGTCTCAACAGGCTTGCTTGGACGCCAGCGATACGCTTCCTCAACTTGTGGCTCCGTCGACTTCGGAGCTGAGTTTGGCGACACCTGCGCGGAATTGCCATGCAATTGCGCTACTCGGTCGATAACCGATTCTGGTTGTGCAGATGCCGCTTTAGGCTTTTTTGAGCCACCATTTTGAGGAGTGTTCTGTTGTAGGCCTTGACGCTGAGAACGTAATTGGTGACGTAAACCGCTTAGACCACCGCGCGCTGGTGTTGAAACGCTCGCTTGCATTTGCTGAGGTGGCGTTTCATGCTGCGGCGCTGGATTTTCACTCATCGGCGGCGCCATATCATACTGTGGTGGAACCGTCTCATATCCACTCGCTTGATACTCAGGTTGCGAACTGGATGAAGGTTGAGGCGCCACTTGTGGTGTGCTTTGTGCTGGACTCGGCTGCTGAGCTCGAGGAGCAGCGGCTGTCTGAGCTGGCGCAGCCTTTGGTTGACTGGTACTTTGAGCCGGAGATGACGCTGGCTCGCAGTTACTAGAAACAACATTTGCCCCACTGTTATTTGATGGGCGGAACGCCATCATACGCAGCACAATCATTTCCAAACCGACTCGCCCATTTGGCGAGAGGGTCAAATCTTCACGACCTTTCAATGCAATTTGATAGTAAAGCTGAACGTCTTGCGGGCTTAGAGCTTTACTCAACAGCTCAATTTTCTCTGCATCTGGTTGTGCTCGGTCTAGCGACGCTGGCAGCGCTTGATACATCGCAATTCGATGAAGCTGTGTTGCGACTTGCTGCAACAAACCATCCCACTCAACACCATTTGCTGCTAATTGCTGGATTTTATCCATGGCTTGTTGAGGTTGCTTGCTGCTGATTGACTCCAGTAAGTGAATCGCTTGGTCGGTATCAATCGTCCCCAACATGTGGCTGACAATATCAGTTTGCACCGCACCGTTACCTAAAGCAATTGCTTGATCAGTCAAGCTAAGAGCATCACGCATACTGCCATCTGCAGCATGTGAGATCATACCCAACGCTTTTGGCTCTGCTGAAACTTGCTCTTGACCTAGGATGTAATCAAGTTGCTGGTGAATATCATCAACGCTGATTGGTTTCAGATGAAACTGAAGACAACGCGACAATATAGTGACAGGCAGCTTTTGTGGATCAGTTGTTGCGAGTAAGAACTTCACATACTCTGGCGGCTCTTCCAGGGTTTTCAACAACGCATTGAAAGAGTGACGCGATAGCATGTGCACCTCATCGATGAGGTACACTTTAAAACGTCCACGAGCAGGTTTGTATTGAACGTTGTCTAACAGTTCACGAGTGTCTTCAACTTTAGTACGTGATGCTGCGTCGATTTCAAGAAGATCGACAAAGCGACCTTCATCAATTTCACGACAAGTATCACACTTACCACAAGGTGTCGCGGTAATGCCGGTTTCGCAGTTCAAGCCTTTGGCAAACAGCCTACCGATACTCGTTTTACCCACACCACGAGTCCCGCTGAACAGATAAGCATGGTGTAAACGGTTTTGCGCCAGTGCGTTTTCCAACGCCGTCAGGACATGTTTTTGTCCGACAACTTGGTCAAACTGATTAGGACGCCATTTTCGCGCTAAAGCTAAATAACTCATTGAATGTATTAATGTCCTTCAAAATCGCAGATGCTGTACACGTTTAGACCTAGTGCTTCTAAACGTTTATCGCCACCGATTTCTGGTAGGTTGATAACGAACGCAGCGTGCTCAACTTCACCACCCAGTTGGCGAATCAGCTTAGTCGTCGCTTCAATAGTACCGCCCGTTGCCAATAAATCGTCGACAACCAGTACTTTGTCGCCTTCAACGATGGCATCTGTATGGATTTCTAGTGTATCAACGCCGTATTCAAGCTCATAAGATTGAGCAACAGTAGGGCGTGGTAGCTTGCCTGGTTTACGCACTGGTACAAAACCAACACCTAGCTCAAGCGCTAAAGGCGCGCCAAATAGAAAGCCACGAGCTTCCGTACCCACAACCTTGGTAAAGCCCATATCTTTGTAACGTTCAACAAGTAAGTTGATCGTTGCTTGGTATGCTTTCGCGTCTTCAAGAAGGCTCGTCACATCACGAAATAGAATGCCTGGCTTTGGGTAGTCTTGGATGCTTTTGATGCTAGATTTGATCAGTGAAATTGTTTCTGTAGTCATAATACCGATTTACTTAGATTGGCTCATCGCCCTCTCTAATCGCAGTATCACGAGGGCAACGAACAATAGGTTTTCACCACTATGTGCTTATTTTCGTAAAAGTCACAGGCGCTGAAAATACAAACGCCCACTCGAAGAGCGGGCACACTATTCTCTACAATCTTAGTGATTTTCTTCTCGGTCAGCAACCAACTCAATCACAGGCAGACGCATAAACCAGCTGAGTAAAACGATTAGCATCACTAAAAGACCAATTTTTGCCCAAACGAGGGGGACAACAACGATTGAAACCATGAAACTAAACGCAATAAAAATCGCACCACGCTTTTTTACTTTTGAAGTAACAGCCCGATGCTTATGCCAATTGTCGAGAATGGGTCCAAACGTTTTGTGGTTATGTAACCATTGATGAAATGCGGGGCTACCACGCATAAAACATGCGCTAGCAAGCAAAATAAAAGGTGTGGTGGGTAAAAGTGGAAGGGCTATGCCGGCTATGCCGAGCACAATACAGAGTCCACCAACAGTATTGAAAAAGTAACGCTTAATACGAATGGTGAACTCCGGTACAAAATAGCTAGATTAAAAGCCTGCGTAACCATTCATTACACGAAGCCAGGTTAGCGTTGCAGGAAGTGTTGGGATCAAAAGAACTGCAATAAAACCTAAAAAGTAAAAAATATTATAAGGCTCTTTAAAATCTTTGTCTGCCATGATGTGTCTTCTCACTAGTTGACTTTGCTTCTCCCAAGGCACAGCGTTAAATTATCGTTGCACAAATGGGTCATTATTGTTTTAAGCGCTGACTATACATTAAACAGCCAAATCTAAACACCAGTAAAAAGTAAGGTTATTAAACTAAACGTATGTTGTTTTGGTGGTTCTAAAAAGATAATAAGCAGCGTAAGGACGCTGCTTATTGGTTTGCAAGTCATAATTATACTAGTCGGGATTTCCGGGTAATACTTAAACTAAAACTTGAAGAACCTAAACACCCGATAGACAACTGTCCTGCAACACTAAGCGGTAAATCGCGGGTGATGAAGTTTTTCATACTTCCTCCCCCTAAACGGTTACCTGCTGCGATGTGTTGATTCATATTTCCGTCAGACCAATGGCTATCTAAACCCGCAGGCAATATAGAGACCGAGGATGAAGCGAGGTCGGCGACACCAAACACAGCATTGACTGCACCCGCACACTCCGAACACTCAATTCCTTTTTCAATGATCCCTACCATGTCCTTAAGATCAGCACTGAAACTTTTCAAGTTACGGAGATAGTCGTCAAACAATGCCCTAACGAGCAATGTCGTCGCAACTCCATCATTAGCTTGGGAAGCAGAATCAACGAGATAAAACGCAAATTGACCATTCATTAACCAACGATAATCGAAAACCAAGGGCATCACATCCGTCGATTGCAATAAACGGTACGAGCAGCGCCAATCTCCCTGAGCAGCATCCTTCTCTGGCAATAGCGCTTGCAGTAAATCTCTTGCCGCACTCGGATTCTGTTGTAAATATTCCAGATGCCAATACAGCTCTTGTTCATCTGGGATTTCACCACCATCATCAACCCTGAACCACTGACTTGAAAAGTCACGTTGTTCTGAGAAGTGGCTATCGGTATCTTCTAGCGTATTCTCTATCGCCTGAGATAGGTGCTCATAATTACCTATCGGTTTAGGAAGAAAATCTTTAATACCAAATCGCAACGCTTTCGCGACATCGGACATTTCATCCGTGCCTGATACCACGATAAGCGGCATATATGGGTATTCGAGACTAACTTCTTCGACGAACTCGATACCATCTAAGACCGGCATCGATAAATCACATAAGATAAGATCGGGTTGGCATTCCCTGAGTTGTTGAAGCGCTTCTAGGCCGTTTTCTGCTTCTACTACTTTAAAACCCTGACTTTCTAAATAGGCATTGGTTACTTTACGAAATATTGGATCATCGTCCACCAACATTATTAGTTTTTGATTAATCACTTCCTGTGCCGAGACCATTGCCGTTTGACTGTGAGTCTTAAACATACCTTTATCCCTCACAAAGCTCAGTCAAAAAAACAGATTTATTATTAAGTCATTATTTTTGTTGTGTTTACTTCCAGCAAAACGTGTCACAGCAAGACCTGAGGCCGCTTTGCCTTGTTATAAAACTTAGCTCGGAAACTGCATTAATACAAATATTACGGCGTATAACAGTATTTACTCAAACAGGGTTGCTGTGTTCAAATGATGCAACATGTTGACTTAAAGCAAGCTTTGATCACAAAGTTAATTATAAATTAACCGTAATCGGTAATTTAATGTGTCTGGAAATATGAAATTAGATGACTTAAACCTGTTTCGACTGGTTGTCGAAAATGGGAGCTACACCGCAACTTCGCGAAAAACCATGATCCCGGTTGCGACCATCACCCGACGCATTCAAGCGCTAGAAGACTCTGTCAATCTTCGACTATTGAACCGTCATGCTCGCAAACTTTCGCTCACTGAAGCAGGGGAACGTTTTTACCATGAGTGCTCTCCTTTACTACAAAGGCTAACAACCGCAGCAGAGGAAATCACTGACGACTGCCGAGGAGCATCCGGCAAGATTAAGATATCCGCGCCTTACAACTTAACTAAACGAATGATGATGCCGATGTTCAACAGCTTTATGAAGCAGTACCCGGACATCAACATTGAGCTAACGACAGAGAATAATGCGGACAAGCTTGACCCTACTGAATGGGATGTAA
This sequence comes from Vibrio sp. Vb0598, assembly GCF_033338935.1. Taxonomy (NCBI): domain Bacteria; kingdom Pseudomonadati; phylum Pseudomonadota; class Gammaproteobacteria; order Vibrionales; family Vibrionaceae; genus Vibrio; species Vibrio sp. Vb0598. Next base: position 41,090 of record NZ_JAWOTP010000013.1, read on the forward strand.
TTTTTCGAGTGGGACCTCAACGCGACTCTAGCCTCATCGCGCGTAAGATTGGCGAAGTGAAGGATATTCTCGTTGCAAGCCCTGACTATCTAACCTCGAATCCTGCGCCACATCATGCAGAAGAGCTCTCTAACCATTCATTGCTAAAAGGGTACCCGCTTATTAAGTGGACCTTAATTAATAGCAAAGGCGAGTCTGTGGTGAATGTTGATCGTGGTCGTTTTCAAGCAAACGCGCTCAATGTGGTGCGCAGTGCTTGTTCCGAAGGTTTAGGCATCACACTAATGCCAGATGTCATGATCAAAGAGTACATCGAGAGCGGCGATTTGGTACGCATACTGCCAGATTGGAGTGCAAACCCGCGCGACATTTATATGCTTTACAACCACAAAGACCACCTGCCAGAGAAAGTTCGCCTCTTTATTGACTTTGTGATCGCTTATAACATTCACTAACTAGATAGCGAAAACAAAAAACCAGAGCCAAAGCTCTGGTTTTTTTACGACTTAAGAAAGCGCATCCTATGCGCCTTCGTTATGAAGCTCTAGATTTGCTAAATCCTGTTGGATTTCAAGTTGTGTTTTCGCATCATCATTACGAAGACCATCTAAAAAATCTAGGTATTGTTGGTCAATATCACCCGTTACGTATTCGCCGTTAAACACGGATGTATCGAACTGAGTAATATCTTGGTTTCCAAGACCTACCGCCTCTACCAAATCTTCTAGACGTTGATAAATAAGCGCATCGGCACCAATCTGCTTACAAATTGTATCGTTGTCACGGCCATGGGCAATAAGCTCTGTAGCACTTGGCATATCAATGCCGTATACGTTCGGGAAACGAACTTCAGGAGCCGCTGAGACCATGTACACTTTCTTGGCACCAGAATCACGAGCCATCTCAATAATCTGCTCTGACGTTGTACCTCGAACAATAGAGTCATCCACCAGCAACACATTCTTACCTTTGAATTCCGAACGAATAGCATTCAACTTGCGACGTACTGATTTCTTACGTTGTTGCTGGCCAGGCATGATAAACGTACGTCCAACATAACGGTTTTTCACGAAACCCTGGCGATAAGGGATATCGATCGCTTGAGCGATTTGCAGTGCAATGTCGCAAGACGTTTCAGGGATAGGAATGACAACATCGATATCAAGGTTTGCGTAATCTTCACGAATACGTTCGCCCAGCTTTTTACCCATTTCAACGCGAGCACTGTATACCGAAATTTTATCGATGAACGAATCTGGACGAGCAAAGTACACGAACTCGAAAATACAAGGGTTCAGCTTAGGATTATCTGCACACTGCTTCGTGTAAAGCTCACCGTCAAACGTTGCGTAAATCGCTTCACCAGGTGCAACATCACGGACGAAATCAAAACCGACCGCATCCAATGCCACCGATTCAGACGCAACCATGTACTCTGCTCTGCCGTTAACTTCACGCTTACCTAAACAGAGCGGGCGAATACCGTGTGGGTCACGAAATGCAATCATACCATGACCAATGATCATGGCGGTCACAGCATAAGCACCGCGAATTGTGCGATGAACATTGGTGACTGCGCGGAATACGTCTTCGGTCGTGACATTTCCTTTTACTGAGTCAATTTCGTGCGCCAGTACATTTAGTAATACTTCAGAGTCTGAAGTGGTATTGATATGACGGCGATCTTTTTCAAACAGCTTCTGACGAACTTCGTTAGCGTTAGTCAAGTTACCGTTGTGGGCAAGTGTAATACCGAAAGGAGAGTTTACGTAGAAAGGTTGAGCTTCTGAAGCGCTTGAACTGCCTGCTGTAGGGTAACGAACATGACCAATTCCGACCTCGCCTTGCAGGCGTTGCATGTGTCTTGCTTCAAATACATCCTTGACTAAACCGTTCGCCTTACGTAGACGAAAACGATTGCTTTCTATGGTACAAATACCAGCGGCATCTTGGCCACGATGCTGTAACACCGTTAACGCGTCATAAATAGACTGGTTTACAGGCGTTGTGCCCACGATTCCAACAATACCACACATGTCCTAATCCTCGATTTGCGACAGTAGCTGGCACTACTAGATAGTGCCAGACAGAAAACTTGATGTTGCTTGTAAATGCTCGAAGAATGGGGCGATGATACGGCTGAACTCAGGGATCAACTGTGAATCTTTCCACCAATCCGAGCTTGGGAATGCAGTAAACGCATCCATAAAAAACAGCACCGCAGAAACAATTAAGACTCCGCGTAGACCACCAAATACAATCCCGAGAATTCGGTCCGTACCTGATAGCCCTGTTTTTTGTACCAGTTGACCAATGACGTAATTCACCACTGCACCAACTACCAAGGTTGCGACAAATAACGCCGCAATCGCCGCTCCGTTACGAAACATATCATCTTCGATGTTGGTGAAGTACACCGCTAATTTGGCATAGTAATTACTGGAGATAAAAAACGCTCCGAACCAAATCACCAAAGACAAAGCTTCTTTAGCAAAACCGCGAACTAAACTGATCAGAGCTGAAAATCCGATCACACCTAAAATGATAAAATCTATCCAATTCATCTTTTCTTCATCTTAAGTTGGCGCGCATTTTAACAGAAAAAATGCTGACGCAAACGTTTTCTTATGGATTTAATGGCTTAAATTTAAGCAATTGACCTTTTGAACCTGTAATTTTTTGTAATTCTTGAACTTGTCGTTCAAGTTTACTTTTTGACACATCAGGGCCAACAATCACTCTCGTAAACTCGTTTTCTTTCTTTGTGTGAGCTTGATAACCACGCTTTTGCAAATCCGCGACAAGCGCGACAGCATTTTCGTGATTCTTAAGTGCCATCAACTGAATGATCCAAGCTGAATCTTCATATTGATTTTTCTCTTGAACAGGACGAGTGACGACCTCAACTTGCTCTGGTTGTTTGATGACCTCAGGTTTAGATGTTGGCACTGGCTCGGGCTCAGAAACGGCTACTTGAGCATCCTCACGTTCTTGCACTACAGCTTCAACCGGAGAATCCGGTAACGTAATGTCGTCTTCCACTGGCTCTAATATTTCGAAGTTTTCCACATCACTATCAAGTTCTGGTTTGATAGGAATACTGGCAAATTCTTCTTTGTAGTGCAGTTTCTTACCATCTAGCACATCGGGAAGAACAATGACTCCGACTGCGACTAGAATGATGGTGCCGACTAAACGACTTTGGAATTTACTTGCCATCAAAATACCTTTACTTATTTATTATTTGATTGCCAATGTTCCAATACCTCTCCGACGGTATGGAATGAGCCAACCACCAGAATAACGTCTCCCGTCTTTGCGTGGCTTCTCGCACTCTCGAAGGCGTCAACAGGGGTTTCAAAATGAACTTGCCCATCAGGTAAGTATTGGCACAATTCATCAGCGGTCGCCGCTCTCGGTCCAGTAAGCGACGCTGGATACCATTGTGTTGCAACTGGAGTTAGAGCTTCAATAGTTGCTTTAATGTCCTTGTCATGCAGCATTGCAACCACAATATGGATATTCTTACCCAGATATTGTTGCTTCACTCTCTCTACCAAATACTCAGCAGAGTGCGGGTTATGAGCGACATCAAGGACTATTTCAGGTTCGTGATGCAGTACCTGCATACGCCCCGCCAAACGAGCATTATTCAAGCCATTGACAATATTTATGTCAGTGATTTGCAATTCCGAAGCCCCTAGTGCCATCAGTGCAGTTGCTGCATTTTGTAATGGTAGCGATGGGATTGGTAAATCCTCTAACTCAAATGCCCCACTGCTCCATTTCCAACCATTATCAGTTAGTTGGTAATCGTACTGAATACCTACTTGGAAGAACTCAGAACCAATATCGTCAGCATGAGCCGCCACGGTCGCTGGTGGCGTCGGTTGACCACAAATTGCTGGCTTCCCTGAACGGTAAATGCCCGCTTTTTCAAAACCAATAACATTGATGTCATCACCAAGCCAATCCACATGATCGATCGCTAAGCTCGTAATAACAGAAACATCATGGTCAACAACGTTAGTGGCGTCCAGACGGCCGCCAAGTCCTACTTCAAGTAAGACAACGTCAACTTTCTCTACTTGGAAAATACGTAGCGCAGCAAGCGTACCGAATTCAAAGAGGCTAAGGCTAACATCACCACGCTGCTTTTCTACATAATCGAATGCTTCACAGTGCTTGGCATCTACAACGTCAACGCCATTAATGCGTACACGCTCGTTGTAACGAATCAGGTGCGGAGAACTATAAACACCGACTGAATAGCCAGCATCAAGTAAAATGGCTTCCATTAACGCACACGTTGAGCCTTTGCCATTGGTTCCGGCAACGGTGATTACGGTTGGAGCTGGTTTGGTAAGATTGGCTTTGTTTGCTACCGCTTGGACACGGTCTAAGCCTAGATCAATTGCTGAGGAATGAATATTTGCTAAATAATCAAGCCACATCTCTAATGAAGATGTGGCTTGAGGAATTGGGTTTTGGGTCATCTAACTTTAACCATTAAATTCTTTGGTTTTTATGTTAGTTGATACTTTACCCTTTTTCGTCCGCTTCTGGTACAGAATATGGCTCTTCATTTGGAGATTCGTTAACCGAAACCACCAAAGGAGACTTGTGGTTAGTCATCTTAGCGATAAGACCACCCACACGCTGACGCATTTCACGACGGTCAACGATCATATCAATAGCACCGTGATCAAGTAGGAACTCACTACGCTGGAAACCTTCAGGAAGATCTTCACGTACAGTTTGCTCGATTACACGACGACCAGCAAAGCCAATGAGGGCCTTAGGTTCACCGATGTTGATATCACCCAACATAGCCAAACTTGCTGAAACACCACCCATTGTAGGGTCAGTTAGAACCGAAATAAACGGCAGACCCTTTTCTGATAAACGCTCAAGCGCAGCACTGGTTTTTGCCATTTGCATAAGAGACATTAATGCTTCTTGCATACGAGCACCACCACTTGCTGAGAAACAAACAAGCGCACAGTTATTTTCAATGGCTGCATCCACGGCTTTCACAAAGCGAGCACCAACGACTGAACCCATTGAACCACCCATAAAGGAGAATTCAAACGCACACGCCACAAGCGGCAGACCAAGCAATTCACCCTGCATAACAACTAGCGCATCTTTCTCGCCGCTGTTTTTTTGTGCAGCAGAGATACGCTCTTTGTATCGCTTAGAATCTTTAAATTTCAGTTTATCCTGTGGCTCAAGTTCAGAACCTAATTCAACTCGATTACCTTCATCTAAAAATGTTTCCAAACGACGACGCGCTTTCATACGCATGTGATGGTTACACTTTGGACAAACTTCTAAGTTACGCTCTAGCTCTGCATGGTATAAAACCTGTTCACAAGAGGTACATTTAGTCCACACGCCTTCTGGGATAGAAGCTTTGCGTGAACTTACTAGATTGCTTTTCTCTAAAATCTTTTCAAGCCAACTCATGGAAGACCTTTTCTCTCAACTCTTCCGCTTCATTGCGAAAGATATAAATTCGACATAATACCGACGGATTAAACCATATCTTGCAGCTACTGTAGATAAAAAACTGGTTGTACCTATTTTTGATATCGTAAATAGCGTATGTTTTCCGTTCACATTCAATGTAAACACTACCGATATTTTGAAATAAGTTTGTAAAATTAGTTCAAATTATCTGGTAAAAACAGTGGACCGATCGGCACTTCAGGTAACCCAAACTCTTCTGGGTAGTCTACATCTACCAGGTACAGACCTTCCGCTTTCGCTGTCGCACCCGCTAGTTTGCGATCTTTGGCTTCTAATAACCACTTGATCCATTCAGGACTCTCTTCGCCACGTCCAACTTTTATCAAGCTACCTGTGATATTACGAACCATATGATGCACAAACGCATTGGCTTTAATATCAATAACCACATAGTTCCCATGGCGCGTAACGTTCAGATGCATCAAGTTTCGAAATGGACTGCGAGACTGACAATGCGCCGCGCGAAACGACGTAAAATCATTTTCGCCGAGTAGGAACTGCCCTGCTTCATGCATTTTTTTCTCGTCGAGCTCACCATGATAGTGACTAACCCCCGAGTTTAAGATGCCTGGACGTAAAGCATGATTGAAAATAATGTAACGATAACGGCGCGCTGTCGCTGAGAATCTTGCATGGAAATCATCTGAAACTTCTTGAGCCCAACGAACCGCTATATCGCTCGGCATGTTCGCGTTTGCGCCCATGGTCCAAGCTACCATTTTTCGAGTAACGTTGGTATCAAAGTGCACAACTTGTCCCGTGCCATGCACGCCTGCGTCTGTCCGACCAGCACACTGAACTTCAACTGGGTGATTAGCGACGACGGACAATGCTTTCTCTAGCTCTTCTTGGACACTTTTCACTTCTCTTTGGCGCTGCCAACCAAAGTAGTTTGTACCGTTGTACTCGATACCTAATGCGATTCTCATCTTAACCTTCGAACTCTAAAATGGGGCGGGAAGTATATACTCAAGTCACCTCAAGTTGCCAGTTTCACCAAGGGTGACATAAAGGTAGCATCCTACTAACGGGACACAAAAAGGGTAGCAAACGCTACCCTTTTGTTTCGGTTTATCGGCCATTAATGGCGTCAATCAGGCTTTTTGCTTCGCGGCGAATATCATCCTCACCGTAAACAATCGCCTCTTCTAGTAGTTTAATCGCCCCTTGAGAATCGTTCATCTCGAGATAGATTTTAGCCAAATCCAGTTTCCCAGCCGCTTCAGCATTGTTATCTACGTCAATATCGCCGATCTCGCCGATAACATCTGGAAACTCGTTCAATCCGACATCGAGCTTAAGGTCTTCTTCTTCGAACTCACCACCTTCTCTGTCGACCTGAGCCATCAATTCATCAATCGTCATAAATTGATTTTTCTTCGGGTCGAGGTCATCCAAGTCGCTTTGCTCTGCCCAGTTTTCTTGCGCGATCTCTGGCTGACTTAGTGCATCACTCGAATTCCAAACATCACGCTGGTCCTCAGGCACTTCTTCAGTAGAACTTACGTTATCAGCAGCGGGTTTAAAGCCATCCCAATCATCTCCAACATCAAGCATGGTTTCAAAATCCATACCTGCACTTGCGATGGTGTCACTGTCTAGTTTACCTTCAAATACTTCTGAGTTTGCGTCTTCCGCAAGAAGGTTAGCCATTGATGATTCATCATCCAAATTACTGAGCGGCTCACCCTCTGTCGCTGTTGGCTGCACTTCTGGGTCAGTATCAAAGCCGTTTTGCTGCGCAAATACTTCAAACAAAGCATCATGATCGTTATCGGCTTGAATAGCTGGTCTCGATGTCTCTGCTTCAACCTTAGGGCTCTCTGACGCACCCTCGTTCATTGACGCGAGAACATCTTCCTCATTGAACTCTGGAAGATCTTCGTCGTCAAAACTTAACTCATCATCCTCACCGGAGATTGGTTCTATATCTGCAGTCTCAGAGCTCGGTAATTCTGGCTCTTCTTCCATCGACGCCAAGGCATCTTCTTCGCTGAACTCTGGCAAATCGAGCTCATCAAAATTGAACTCTTCTTCGGACTCAGCTGGCAAGTCGGCTTCAACCTGTTCTGGCTCAACGGACTCGGACGTTTCTAACGCAGGTTCGCCAGCCATAGACGCCAATGCGTCTTCTTCACTAAACTCAGGAAGATCCAGCTCATCAAAATTGAATTCATCTTCTGATTCAGCTGGCAAGTCGGCTTCAACCTGTTCTGGCTCAACGGACTCGGACGTTTCTAACTCCGGCTCATCCGCCATAGACGCCAATGCGTCTTCTTCACTAAACTCAGGAAGATCTAGCTCATCAAAATTGAATTCATCTTCTGATTCAGTTGGCAAGTCGGCTTCAACTTGTTCTGGTTCAACGGACTCGGACGTTTCTAACTCCGGCTCATCCGTCATAGACGCCAATGCGTCTTCTTCACTAAACTCAGGAAGATCCAGCTCATCAAAATTGAACTCTTCTTCGGACTCGGTTGGTAAATCAGCTTCGACTTGCTCTGGTTTAACGGACTCGGACGTTTCTAACTCCGGCTCATCCGCCATAGACGCCAATGCGTCTTCTTCACTAAACTCAGGAAGATCCAGCTCGTCAAAATTGAATTCTTCTTCTGATTTAGTTGGTAAGCCTGCTTCAACTTGTTCTGACTCAACGGACTCGGACGTTTCTAACGCAGGTTCGCCAGCCATAGATGCTAGAGCATCTTCTTCGCTGAATTCTGGAAGATCTAGCTCGTCAAAATTGAATTCATCTTCTGAATCGTTGGTCGACTCAGTTTCCGGCTCCAATTCAGGTTCATCCAGTAGCCAATCTTCTTCTTGTGGAACACCGAATTCATTTTCTATTGTATTTGGTGTCGGCGTGAAGGCTGGAATGTCTTCCTCTTGCTCAACGTGAGGCTGTACCTCAGCATCGGACTCCACGGATGGTTCTTGTGTTGAATCAGTATCGGTAGCCTCTTGTTGTAGTGATGAAGCTTCCTCTATCTCCGTTTGTGTTTTTTCAACTTGCTGCGGTAAATCGTCTTCACTATCAAATAGAGCGTCAAGTTCAGCAGAAAAATCCGCTTTTTCTTGTTCTGTTGGCAGAAGTTCTTCACTGTCTGACTCAAATAGGTCGTCTAGCTCGCTCATTAAAGGATCATTCTCTGGTGAGAGGTCCTCTAAATCACCAAGAAATTCATCGCTGCTAAATGGCTCTGAGGCAGCCTCTGGCTCGGTTAATGGTTGATCTTCTACAGCTTGTTGCGTGTCTGGCTGGCTTTCACTTAATAAAGCGTCGATGTCCAACCCAGACTCAATGTCCTGATCTTCATGAGTTTGTTCTGACCCAACTACGGGAGATGGCTTTTCGTCGGCGTCTGGCTCACCAAAACCAAGTGATTTCAGTAACTCTTCCTCTTCCGATTTATTCTGCTCTGGGCTCTCGTCCTCTCGAATCAGATCATCAAACGGATCTAAATCAGCTTCAGTCTCTTCATCAAGTTCAGAGGTAACATCATCAATGAGTTCGTCCAGTAAGTCTGTGCTATCTGCGTCTAACTCTTCGATCGAGTCATCACCTTCAAAACCAGAGATTGCTTCTAGCTCGTTTAGTGGATCAAACTCGTCTGTGTCATCTTCATCAAAATCAATGAGTTCATCGAGTAGCTCTGTACTGTTTTCATCTAGAACAGGACCTTCATTGGCGTCAGCTTCTCGAACTTCCGATTCACTAGCCGGTTGTTCATACTGGGCCAATAGCTTATCGATATCGTCGTCAGATGCCTCTCCTACACTAAAGTCATCATCCGAAACGGGCTGTTTTAACTCAGGCTCATCAGTATCTAAATCGAAGTCATCGTTGCCAAGTTCAGCAAACAAGTCATCAAGCATATCCTGGTCGACAGTGTCACTTGGTAACTCTTCTGACGGCTCATCGGCTGCAAGTAACTCGGCAAATGCGTCGTCTGAAAGTGAGTCTGATTTCTCATTCGTATCATCCGAAAGATCGAAGCCAGACTCATCGTCATCGAGCACTTCTAGTTCTGGAGCAACCTCATCTAAGGCTCGCTCCATTTCTTCTAAACCAAGCGCTTTTTCTTCGCCGTTGACTTGGATACCATTGTTCGATGACTCAAACTCATCCAGACCAACATCTAGGTCGCCGTCATCGCCAATATCTGCAAATGGGTCATCGTCCCCTTCCAGATTGAAATCCAGTTCTTCATCGTCGAGGTTAGCAAAGACGTCTTCTTCTAAATCTGACTTCTCTTCTTGTAAAGACTGTGCGTTGATATCTTCATCTGCAAACAATTCATCATCAAGCGTGAGCTCTTCATCCAGCTCATCCGCCGCCGCTAAACCGATTGGCGCCGCAAGAGGATCAACGTTTTGCTGTTCCTGTGCAGCCGCTTCTTCTCTCGCTTTAGAGCGTCGACCAAGCAGCATAACGACTAGCAAGGCGAGCAAAGCACCAGGAATTAATGCCGCAAGACCAACAAGCCAACCATTCGACAAAATTTTGTCCATGGTGCTTGGTTGCATGCGTTGTTGTTCAGCAAGGCGCTGGCGCTCTTCAGCAAGCAGTTTCTCGACTTCTGAGCGAATGCGTTCTTCGTCATTCAGTTCGCTTTTCAAAGTTTCGACTTCGCTTTGCACTTCTGACAGCATCAATCGAAGACGATGGTTCTTCTCTTCTAATGACTCTAATTCACTTTGTGAGCCTTGAAGTTTGTCCTTTAGCGCACTGACCTGCTTTTCTCCCTGCGGAGAGGTGATTACTGGTGGCGCAGGGATGACGGGTATTGTTTTCGGAGTTGGTTTTGGCTCCGTTGCAGCCACTGTCTCTGGCTTAGCCGCAGGCTTGGGTTCTACTTTAATTTGTGGCTTTGGTTGCTCGGTGACTCGTTGTGCTGGCGTCGCTCTATTTATCGGCTTCGGCTGTTTTAACTTAGCTTCATGCGCCTTCATAATCGCAACAGCTTGCGCTGTGGTCGCGCTTTGCACTTGCTCTAGAGAAGGTACTCGTAGCCGACTCCCTGGGATCAATTCATGAATGTTTTGGTTCTCAAACGCTTGAGGGTTAATTCGGTAAATGGCAAGAAGCGTTTGTTGAACGGTAACACCGCGTGAAGGTCGTAATTCTGAAGCGATCGACCATAGTGTTTGATTTTCACCAGTCGGACCAAAGAAACGTGACGGTTGAGTATTCGCAGGAGGAGCAGGTAATGCTCGCTCAATATCTTCAGCATAGCTCGGAGATGATTGCACTTCACCAGACGGTCCAACAAGACGAATTCCTTCGGCTTGAACCACTGATGATGTCTGAGTCGCGCTCATCAACACAAGGGCTGCTAACAAACGCTTATAATTTTGACGCATAGAAGGCTCAGTTTTGTGCTAGATACAATTTGAAATGGTGATCGGTTAAATATATCGGATATCGCATGCAAAACTATAGCGTTGAGAATAAAAAATGTGTGGCTCTCGCCATATTCGTACTAATCTCACACTATTTTGTTTCGTTCGTACAAAAAAGCCTCGCACTGTGCGAGGCTTTGAAATGAACTGTAAGCGACTTAGTAGTAATCGCGGATCAGAACTTCTGCGATTTGCACCGCGTTAGTTGCCGCGCCTTTACGCACGTTATCAGCAACAACCCACAGGTTTACGCCGCTATGATGGCTGATATCGTTACGGATACGACCAACCATTACATGGTCCTTACCGCCCGCATCGCGAACTTGTGTAGGGAAGTCTTCACCGTGGAACACTTCGATACCGTCAGTTTGTTCAAGCAAGTTAACGACTTCTTGTGCATCGATAGGTGAACGAGTCTCAATGTGAAGTGCTTCTGCGTGACCGTAGAATACAGGAACACGTACACACGTTGGATTGACTGTGATTGATGGATCGTTAAAGATCTTCTGTGTTTCCCACACCATTTTCATTTCTTCTTTGGTGTAGCCGTTTTCCATCATCTGATCGATTTGTGGAATACAGTTAAACGCGATCTGTTGAGAAAATTGCTTCTTGTCTGCAGGCAGACCGTTTAGCAGCTTCGCCGTTTGACCTGCTAGCTCATCGATACCCGCTTTGCCTGCACCAGACACCGATTGGTAAGTTGATACGTTAATACGCTCAATACCCACCGTATCGTGAATTGGTTTTAGTGCCACCAGCATTTGGATGGTTGAACAGTTCGGGTTCGCGATGATGTTACGGTTACGAAACTCTGCAATCGCTTCTGGGTTTACTTCAGGCACAACAAGAGGAATGTCGTACTCGTAACGGAAGTGTGATGTATTGTCGATAACAATCACGCCTTCATCAGCGGCAATTGGAGCCCACTTGGCTGATAGCTCACCACCAGCAGAAAACAGTGCAATATGCGCTTGAGACCAATCGAACTCTTCTACGTTTTGAACGCGTACCGTTTTACCATTGAAGCGGTAAGTCTTGCCTTCGCTGCGCTCACTCGCGAGTAGGAAGATTTCGCCTACTGGGAATTTGCGCTCTTGAAGCACATCCAAAATTGTTTCACCGACCGCACCGGTCGCACCTAAAATGGCAACATTATATTGCTGGCTCATTGACTTACCTCAATCTGAAAACCTAGTTCTGCTAATGGAGCAAGGTTACATGTTTTGTTACCCACTAGCGTGACAGCGCTGTATTCACGGCGATCCCAGTAGTTTTTACGCATCAGGTCAAAAGCGCCTGGCTTACTGATTTCACGGCGGAAAAGAGCGTCATCTCTACGCACATCATAGATTAACTGCGTGATGTTATGCAGTGTTGCTTCGTCCCAAGCTCTGTCCAATACCATAGTAGGAACAGGCGCGGTTGGCAGTAAATCGCTGGCATGCGCACGTAATTCGTTATTTAAGAACTCACAGTAGCTGTTGAAAATCATCGTTGTACCGCGAGCTTTCCCTTCCAAGCCGTAGCCTGCAACGTGAGGGGTTGCGAATGCTAGCAGAGGCAGAAGCTCCATATCAACCTCTGGTTCAAATTCAAATACGTCGAGTGCCGCTGTAAAGCCATCATTTTTCAAAAGACGTTGTTTCAAAGCAGCGTTGTCAACGATGGGACCTCGAGCCGCGTTAATCAAAATTTGATCGCTGCGGAGACCATTTAATATCTTCTCATCAATCAAATGATGCGTTGGGTATGGGCCATCTTTGGTGATTGGCGTATGTAGTGTAATGATGTCTGAGCTTTCAATCAGTTCTGTCAACGGAGTAAAGCTACGAGGATCACCAGCCTCTTGTTTGAATGGGTCATTGATGAGAACTTTAATACCCATGCCTTTCAAACATTTCTCTAGGTAGCTACCTACTTGGCCTGCACCAATAATACCTACCGTCTTGTCAAATACCGAGAAACCTTGTTGCTGAGCGAGCACCATCATCACGCTGAACGCGTATTCCGCCACACCCACTTTGTTACACCCTGGCGCCGCAGTGAAGAAAATGCCTTTCTCTTTTAAGAGTGCTTGGTCAACATGATCCATGCCTGCCGTGGCCGTACCAACAAACTTCAGCTTGTTTGCTTTGCTGATCAGGTCAGCATTCACTTTGGTGACTGAGCGAATCATTAGGGCATCAACATCCACTAAATCATCGGCGGTCAGTGTACGACCTGGTTTTAGAATTACGTTACCGAGTTGGCTGAATAGTTCTTCAGCATACGGCATATTTTCATCAACAATAATTTTCATAGCGCCAGCGTTCTAACATCCATTTGTAAGAGTTCGTTTATTCGCAAGATGCGAAACTAAAGCGATTGTGCCCTTTTCCCGAAAAATCTCAAGATATAACACCAATAAACCTCAAGGAGGTAACTCCTATAGAATCGATTGACGGGAAGCCTAGAGAAAAGCAGAAACAGAGAAAAGAAAAAGCCCGGCTAAATAGCCGGGCAAAGTTCCAGAACAAAAGGATCCTATCCCGCTCTCCATGGGATAGAGTCTGCGTCTGTTCGATCAGTGTGACTGATCAAGCTCTGGAAACTGGATTGTTGGCGTTTACAGTACTCTCGCAAGGCGCCAACAAATTCAGTTAACCTTGGTACTTTTTAATAACCAAAGTTGCGTTTGTGCCGCCAAAGCCAAAGCTGTTTGACATTACGGTCGTTAGCTCTGCATCACGTGCTTCTGTCACGATGTCCAGACCTTGTGCTGCTTCGTCCAAGTTTGAAATATTGATGCTTGGAGCAATGAAGTTTTTGTCTAGCATAAGTGTTGAGTAAATTGCTTCGTGCACGCCCGCTGCGCCGAGTGCGTGGCCAGTCATTGCTTTTGTTGCAGAGATTGCAGGGCTGTCCTCACCAAACAATTGTTGGATAGCACCAAGCTCTTTCACGTCACCAACTGGTGTCGATGTGCCGTGCGTGTTGATGTAATCCACGCCATCAACGTCTTGCATCGCCATCTTCATACAACGAATTGCGCCTTCACCTGATGGCGCTACCATGTCGTAGCCATCTGATGTCGCACCGTAACCTACGATTTCACCGTAGATTTTCGCACCACGTGCCAGTGCGTGCTCTAGTTCTTCAATAACCAGCATGCCGCCGCCGCCCGAGATAACAAAACCGTCACGGTCTGCATCGTATGTACGAGATGCTTTGTCTGGCGTGTCATTGTATTTGGTTGACAGTGCGCCCATCGCATCAAACATCATAGTTTGAGACCAATCTAACTCTTCGCCGCCACCAGCAAAAACAATATCTTGTTTGCCTAGTTGAATAAGCTCCATAGCATGGCCGATACAGTGTGCAGATGTTGCACATGCAGAGCTCATTGAGTAGTTCACGCCACGAATCTTAAATGGCGTAGCAAGACAAGCAGAAACAGTAGAAGACATAGTACGAGGAACCATGTAAGGACCAACTCGCTTTACGCCTTTGGCGCGCATCGTGTCTGTCGCTACCGTTTGATTGTATGCAGAAGCACCGCCAGAACCTGCAACGATACCGGTACGATCGTTTGAAACCTGCTCTTCTGTAAGACCAGCGTCTGCGATTGCCTGCTCCATTGATAGGTATGCATAAGCAGCCGCATCACCCATAAAGCGCATCTGCTTACGGTCGATGTGTTCCGCCGGGTTGATTTTTAGGTCACCCCATACTTGCGAACGAAGACCGTGTTCTTTGAACTGCTCAGATGCAGTGATGCCAGATTTGCCCGCTTTAAGAGACGCTAGAACTTCTTCGACGTTGTTACCGATACTTGAAACAATACCCATACCGGTGATTACGACTCGTTTCATTATGACATTCCTATAATTCAAAAATCCGCTAGATGATAACTAAGATAGTCAACAAAAGTGGTCAGCTTTCCCATAAATTCGTACAATCGCCCCATTCTTACCGCGCCAAATCACAAATTTGCACCATTATGACTTCAATAAAAAACGCAGAACTTGGTTGGAACGAAGCTGGTACTCCGGTTTCAGACCAATTTGATGATGTTTACTTCTCTAACGTAAACGGTCTTGAAGAGACACGCTACGTTTTCTTAAAACAAAATCATCTCCCAGAAAGATGGCAGGAATTTGACCAAAGACGTTTTGTCATTGGTGAAACAGGATTTGGCACGGGATTAAACTTCTTAGCAGTATGCCAGTGGTTTAGTGAGTTTCGTCGTCAGCATCCGGACGCAACATTGAAAGAGCTGCATTTTATTAGCTTTGAAAAATACCCATTAAGCAAAGCCGATTTAAAGAAGGCGCATGAAGCTTGGCCTGAGCTAGCTGAGTACGCGGAAAAGTTACAAAAGCACTACCCTGCCGCTGTGCCGGAGTGTCATCGCATTGTTTTAGAAGACGGTGCAATCACACTCGACCTTTGGTTTGGTGACATTAAAGACTGCATGCCGCAAGTCCCATACAACGAACAAGGTTTGATTGATGCTTGGTTCTTAGATGGATTCGCGCCAAGCAAAAACCCAGAGATGTGGAACCAAGGCCTGTTCAACAACATGGCAAAGCTAGCCAAGCAAGATTGTACAGTTGCCACGTTTACCGCAGCAGGCTTTGTACGTCGTGGTTTGAACGAAGCTGGCTTTACAATGAAAAAGGTGAAAGGTTTCGGCACTAAGCGAGAAATGATCGCCGGCTCTATGGAGCAACGTGAAAAGCAGTCGAACCATCTCCCTTGGTTCAATCGCACAGCATCTAGCAATCTTGATTCGATTGCCATCATTGGTGGTGGTATAGCCAGCGCGGCGTTAGCGAAAACGTTAGTTCGTCGTGGCCAAAACGTCACCCTTTACTGTAAAGACAAACAACCAGCCAAAGGAGCTTCAGGCAATCGACAAGGAGCCGTTTATCCGCTGCTTAATGGCCCGCACACGGGTGTTTCACGAGTGTTTGCTCCTGCATTTTTGTTCGCACGTCAGTTTGTTGAACAAGCAGCACAAGGGATCGATTTTGGTCATGACTGGTGTGGCGTAACTCAGTTGATGTGGGATGACAAATCCACAGACAAACTGGAGAAAATGCTTGCGGGTAACTTCACTCCAGAGCTCATTCAAAAGCTGTCCGCCGAGGAAACTGCGAACACTATCGGGTTACCTATTGATATGGCGTCTGTGCACTACCCAATGGGAGGGTGGCTGTGCCCTGCCGAGTTAACTCGCGGGTTAATTAAACAATTGGAGAAGACGTCGTTACTCTCAACGAAGTTTGAACATCTTATTGAGGCATTAGATTGGGATGAAAAGCGTCAGCTCTGGCTACTAACGGCGAGTGGTCAAACATTTGAGCACTCAACGGTTGTAATTGCGAACGGCCATGAGTTCCAGACATTGAGTCAAACCGCTTCCCTACCAATGGGACAAGTGAAAGGACAAGTCAGTCATGCGCCAGCAACCGAAACGCTGAGTCAGCTGAAAACGGTGTTGTGTTACGACGGTTACATGACACCTGTTAACCCAAGTAATCAACACTTGTGTATCGGTGCAAGCTACGACCGCAGTCACCTTGACTACGAATTTGATGAAAACGCCCAAAAAGATAATGCGGAAAAGCTAGTGAAATGTGTACCGAATCAAACATGGGCAAAAGAGGTAGATATCACTGGTAATCAATCTCGCCAAGGTATTCGTTGTGTTAGCCGAGATCACTTACCATTTGTCGGAAATGTGGGTGACTTTGAGACGATCAAAACGCAATATGCCAACTTACAAAATCAAAAAGCAGAAGAGGTAGAAACCATTCATCAGTACCCTAACCTATTCTGCTTCTTAGGTTTAGGATCTCGTGGACTGAGCTCTGCACCATTATTAGCTGAAGTGTTGGCCTCCCAGATCTGTGGGGACCCGCTGCCATTACCGGTTGATGTATTGACCGAACTTCACCCAAGTCGAATGTGGGTTCGTAAACTAAGAAAAGGCAAAGCCATTACCGAGCTGTAAGAGTATTCTCTCGTTTTAATTCCCGACACAGATACGTGTCGGGAATCGCTAACTCATTAAGTCGCTCGTACTGAGATTACTTCAGCAGTGCAACTGCCTGTTTCACTTGCTCTGCCACTTCTGGGTTTACAACCTTACCCGATTCCACGTCAAAATTTTCGTAGAAGCTCGGCACAGATAACGATGCCTTTACATCCGCGCCAAAAAATTGTGCAGAACCTGTCGCCGCCGCAAGAACACTTTGTGCACCACCGGGACCTGGGGAAGTTGCTAAATAAACGACAGGTTTGTTTTGAAATACATTACGCTCAATGCGCGTCGCCCAATCGAACAAGTTTTTATAGGCCGCTGGGTACGAACCGTTGTGCTCTGCGAAGGAAACAACGAGAGCGTCAGCCTCCGCCAAGTCACGTAAAAACGCGACAGCCCCTTCAGCTTGACCTATTTCTTTCTCTTTGTCCTCGCTAAACATTGGCGCTTGATAATCGTTTAAGTCTAGAACATTCACTTGAGCGCCTTCGACTTGATTTGCTGCGTATGTAGCAAGTAGTTTGTTGATTGAGGTAGAGCTGGTAGATGCACCAAATGCGACAATTTTCATGGTTGTAATCCTTTGTTCACGTTTTATGCTGATCAGAATAAAAGTTGAACAGTTTCGCTACAACCACAAAAATTTTATGGAGAGGTTCGAATTTTTCGAAGTAGTAAATGACTAGGATTAAATAAAGGGAGAACGCTGCTTAGGGACTAAGCCTGAGCCTGGAGCTCTTGCCACAAATCACTGACAATCACGCGATCGGCCGGGCTTAACTCGGTACGCGCATTTTCTAAGCTGCTCTCAATGCGTGACTTCAGCTCAGTAATATCGCTAATCCCTTCTTCTTCACAAGACGCCGCGGATAAAGAGATGTGACCACGTAAATAACCACCAGCAAACAATTCATCGTCAGATGCTGTTTCAATTCGAGCATCAATCAGTTCCAGTAGTTTTTCTTCAAATTCAATAATCATGGTGTATCTCTGAGGTTATTAGTGGTTATTTAACGCAAAAGTCCGACGCTTCCAGTGGCTTAGTTTGATAAAATGCGCGCAGGGCATCAGAAAGCATTTTCACTCGCAAAGGCAAGCCAACGTCCAAAATACCTAGCACTTCTTTATGCACTTTTTTCATAAAGCCGAGCCTATCTGGTTCAAAATCGCCGTGTAGATTGTCACAACTCACCGTAAAAGGGAAGCCAGCGCTTTGTGCCAGAATCCATTCATAAGCTTGAGGTCGCACTTCAACTTTCTCAAACTCCGCTTGAACTTCTGCTGTTCGCCCATCGGGTTCATACCAATAGCCAAAATCTTCCAGCAAACGACGCTCTGGACCAGCCACACACCAATGCGAAATCTCGTGTAAAGCAGAGGCGTAAAAACCCCGAGCAAAAATAATCCGATGATGAGGGTGTTCATCATCAGCAGGAAGATAAATAGGCTCATCACCACCTAACTCTAATTTCGTATTAAATTGTTCTAAAAAGGTGTCATTAAAAATGGTGATTAAGTCTTGGTATTCGTGGGTCATCGTCGAGTTTGTACTTCAGTTTGACATGCGCTGCATATTGTCGCTGTTTTTAGCTATGAGGTAAAGGCACCCCCACATTTTTGGTTATTAGTTGAATTTATCTGAAGGTCGCTTTCTCCATACAATTTCTCATTCGTCAGCGTACTTATTTACCACTACACTCTCGCCTTATTTTGATGCCGTTCAAACCGCTATTTTTAAGCCGTTTGATTACAAGCATGTTGCTGGTTTTAATCACTTTTTAAGAGAGATAGAACCGTTTGTAAGTGTTGTTACTTCGCCTACGCTGATTCTCGTAGAACGTAGTGACTTTTTACGTTGAGTGTTTCCCTATGTTGCTAAGTGTGTTGTATATCATTGGTATCACGGCTGAAGCCATGACAGGTGCGTTAAGTGCTGGTAGAAGAAAGATGGACTGGTTTGGTGTTATGTTGGTGGCCAGCGCAACGGCCATTGGTGGTGGCACCGTACGTGACATTCTATTAGGCCACTACCCTCTTGGTTGGGTAAAAAACCCAGAGTTCCTTGCAATTACGTGTGTTGCAGGTGTGCTAACAACAGGTTTAGCGAAATGGGTGATTAAGCTAAAAGGCCTGTTCATTCGCCTCGATGCATTAGGTTTAATCGTGTTTAGTATCATCGGAACAAAAATTGCGATGGGCATGGGCTTGCACCCTGGTATTTGTATGGTTTCAGCGTTAGTAACTGGTGTATTCGGTGGGCTACTTCGCGACTTGATCTGTCGCCAAACACCATTGGTACTGCATGAAGAGCTTTACGCTTCTGTCGCTCTTATCGCATCAGGAATGTACTTAGCGCTATTAGAATTCAATGTTCCCGATGTCACTGCCACTATTATTACACTGGTTACTGGTTACATGTTGCGTATGGCTGCGGTACGCTTTAAGTGGCGTCTGCCTTCTTTTCATTTGGAAACCGAAGGCTCGATTCATTAAGCAAAAACTACTTAAACAAAAAAGGTTGCCTGATAAAATTGTGCCACCCGCGATTCAGTGAGTGGCATAATTTTATATTCAGTCATCCTGAACAGCGACGAAGGAGCATGATTCAGGATCTATTATCCGAGCACTCTGTTGTCAGAGATGTTTCTTTCTCTTTTCATCGCGCTGAAATTAGATTCCTAGTCTCGCTATAGCTCGCTGGAATGACACAAAGCTCTTAAATCTTCGGTGTTTCAGTTGTTACGCCATGGTTTTGACCACGGTGGCGTAGTAAATGATCCATCACCACAATAGCCAGCATCGCTTCTGCGATAGGCACAGCACGAATACCCACACATGGGTCATGACGACCTTTGGTGATCAACTGAGTTGGTTCACCTTCTTTTGTGATGGTCTCACCCGGCACAGTGATACTTGATGTTGGCTTAAGTGCAATGTTTGCGACAATGTCTTGACCAGTCGAGATACCACCAAGAATGCCACCCGCATGATTACTACCAAAACCTTCAGGAGCAAGCGTATCACGGTGCTGACTGCCTTTTTGGTTTACCACCTCGAAACCGTCTCCGATTTCCACGCCTTTCACCGCGTTGATGCTCATTAGTGCGTGCGCGATGTCTGCATCCAAACGGTCAAATACGGGTTCCCCAAGACCAACAGGCACGTTAGTTGCCACAACCTGGATTTTTGCGCCAATAGAGTCGCCTTCTTTTTTCAGGTCACGGATAAGTTGGTCAAATGCTTCTACTTTGTCAGCATCAGGGCAGAAGAATGCATTGTTCTCGATTTCGCTCCAATCTACCTTGTCGATAGATACATCACCCATTTGTGACAAGTAAGCACGAATCTCAACACCAAACTCATCTTTTAAGTATTTCTTCGCGATTGCACCAGCAGCCACACGCATTGCGGTTTCACGAGCTGAAGAACGGCCGCCACCGCGATAGTCGCGGATGCCATATTTTTGGTGGTAAGTGTAATCAGCATGACCCGGTCTGAACTTATCTTTGATGTCAGAGTAGTCTTTTGAGCGCTGATCGGTGTTTTCAATTAGCAAACCGATCGATGTGCCCGTGGTTTTGCCTTCAAAAACGCCAGAAAGAATTTTAACTTCATCCGGTTCACGACGTTGTGTGGTGTAACGTGATGTGCCTGGACGACGGCGGTCGAGATCGATTTGTAGATCTGCTTCTGTAATTTCCAACCCCGGAGGACATCCGTCTACGATACATCCCAGTGCGATACCGTGACTTTCCCCGAATGTCGTCACTCGGAAATGTTGTCCGATACTGTTTCCTGCCATTACTTCCTCAAGTTTTTTATCGCCACGCTCTCTCAAAACAGAGCATAGCTGCTTTCCAATTCTTCGTGGATTCATAGTGGCTTTATTACGTTTTGATGTAAAGAGTTAATATCGGCGAGGTATGCATAAAAAAACACCGAGCATAAAGCTCGGTGTTTTAATGTTTAGTGCAAGACTCTATTAGTCTTTGTACAGTTTAAACTCTTCTGCACACTCAACCAGCTGGTCACGCGTTAGCATAAATACGCCATGACCGCCGTTCTCGAACTCAATCCAAGTAAATGGAATCTCTGGGTACTGTTCCATCATATGAATCATTGAGTTTCCGACTTCACAAATAAGAATGCCGTTATCTGTTAGATAATCTGGCGCGTTAGCAAGAATACGACGCACTAGTTTTAGACCATCCGTACCCGCAGCTAGCCCAAGCTCAGGCTCATGCGTGAACTCATCTGGCAGGCTGTTCATGTCTTCTTCATCCACATATGGTGGGTTGGACACGATTAGATTGTATTTCTCTTTTGGAAGATCACGGAACAAATCAGAGCGAATTGGGAACACTTGCTGCTCCATGCCGTGATCTTGTACGTTTTGCTCAGCCACTTGTAGAGCATCTGTAGAGATGTCGATCGCATCCACTTCTGCTTCAGGGAAAGCGTGCGCACAAGCAATCGCAATACAACCAGAACCCGTACATAGGTCCATGATGCGCGTAGGTTCTTCCACCAACCAAGGTTGGAATTCCGCTTGAATCAATTCGCCGATAGGAGAGCGTGGCACAAGTACACGCTCATCAACGAAGAACTCAAGACCGCAGAACCATGCTTTGTTTGTTAGGTATGCTGTTGGCGTACGCTCGTTGATGCGTTTTACTACGCGCTCAACAATACGCAGACGCTCGCTTGTCGTTAGGCGAGAGTTCAATACGTGCGGAGGCACATCAATCGGCAAGTATAAGGTTGGCAGGATAAGCTGAACAGCTTCATCCCACGCATTATCAGTACCATGACCGTAAAACAGGTTCGCTGCATTAAAGCGGCTTACCGTCCAACGAATCATATCTTGAAGGGTATGCAGTTCCGATACCGCTTCTTCTACAAAAATCTTATCCAAAATTGCCTCCGAAAAGCGCTACAATACTGCCAATAAAGTTTATTAATGAAATTGTTTACCTAATGAGCAAAAAAGACACCGAGAACGATGACGATTTCGCCTTGTTTCAGGAAGCAGTACAGGGCGTAAAAAAGTTGCGACAGGATACCATAATCCAGCAACCAAAAAAAAATACTAAGCAAAAAGAAATCAAGCGCTCCAACCGTGAAGCGAGTGACTCTGAATTTTACTTTTCAGATGAGTTTGTCCCTCTATTAAACGATGAAGGTCCAACTCGTTATGCACGTGACGACGTCTCCACTTATGAAGTCAAACGTCTACGTCGTGGCGTGTATGTACCGGACGTGTTCCTCGATATGCACGGCATGACACAGCAAGAAGCAAAACGCGAGCTTGGTGCGATGATAGCCTATTGCATCAAAAACGAGATTCATTGTGCGTGTGTGCAACATGGTATTGGGAAACACATCCTGAAACAGAAAGCCCCACTTTGGTTAGCACAGCATCCTGACGTTATGGCTTTTCACCAAGCGCCACTAGAATTTGGTGGTGATGGTGCGTTGTTAGTGTTGCTTTCAATTCCTGAAAAGTAACAGGCTTACCGTAGACACGATGAAACGAAAAGGCAGGGATCTCCTGCCTTTCTTATTCTGTCTCTAATTTGCAAACGCTTATTTTGGTTTAGACACTTATGGCGTAATATGCCATAGCACTTCACCATTTTGTGTTTGTAAATCATATTCAATGCACACTAGGCCTGATGTAGGAAACATCGGAGGTGTCATGTCTTTTACAAACTCTGAAGTCAGATAACCGACCAAAGGCAAATGCGATACGAACAAAAGCGAGTCCAATTGTTCGACTTCGATTAACGCACTTGCGAAATCGAAGACATGCTCGGACTGGCCATAAGGTGTAATATCTTCACAAGTTTCAATGCTTTTTGCAGAGAAATACGCACTGATCTCTTGCCAAGTTTGTTGAGCTCTAATGTACGGACTCACCAACACTTTATCGAATTGCGCAAAACCCTGTTCTTTACAGGCTCTAGCAACCGCTTCTGATTCGACTCTGCCTCTTGGGGTCAATTGTCGTGCTGCGTCTGAATCTGCAAAATGCTCGGCTTCACCGTGACGCATGATGAATATTTTCATGTTATTTCCTAGGGATAGCTAACGCTACCAAAAGGTTGACTGCTATCTTTATTAGATAGACGGGGCTAACTTTAACAATGACGAAACAAAAATACTGATATAATTATCTGTTCATTATACCAATTCGCTTGTTAAAGATAGCGACTTTCTTAACAATCTATTAAAAGAATGTACTCAGTTCATCACACTATTTAACTGTGCAATGAGTTCAGAGCATTCACTCAAACAGTTCTTCCCCATACGCAAACGCGATGGGCCTGTGCAGAAGTCTACGAATAACAAAAATACGGCAAGCAGTATTTGTCGAAACGCAAACTTTGCGCCCCCCGCGAGGGGAGCCTAAATTACTGTAATGCGAAATCTGGAGACGCATCGTGCATCTAAGTCCTAACGATTCAAATCAATACCGCTACATTACCTTGAGCAATGAACTGCGTGTACTGCTGATTCATTCCGATACAGCTCAACAGTCGGCAGCTGCTCTGGCAGTGAACGTTGGACACTTCGACGACCCAAACGATCGCCAAGGTCTGGCACACTATTTAGAACACATGCTTTTTTTGGGTACGGAAAAATACCCTAAAGTGGGCGAGTTTCAAAGCTATATTAGCCAACACGGTGGAACAAACAACGCTTGGACTGGTACAGAGCACACTTGTTTCTTTTTCAATATTGCTCCAAATGCCTTTGAAAGTGCCTTAGATCGATTTAGCCAATTTTTTACCGCACCTTTGTTTAACGAAGAAGCATTAGACAAAGAACGCCAGGCTGTCGACTCCGAATACAAGCTCAAACTCAATGATGATTCTCGTCGCCTGTATCAAGTTAACAAAGAAGTCATCAATCCAGAGCACCCGTTTTCAAAATTCTCTGTCGGAAACTTAGATACTCTTGGCGACCGAGATGGTAAATCCATCCGCGACGAAATTGTGGAGTTTCACCACTCTCAGTATTCCGCCGATTTGATGACACTGACTCTATTTGGGCCACAGCCGCTCGATGAACAGCAAGCTTGGGTAGAAGCCATGTTTGCCGACATCCCAAATCACCATCTTCGTGGAAAATCGATTGATGTACCGATCGGCACTGAGGAAAGCACGGGCATTTTGGTTCAAGTCGAGCCGCTCAAAGAGTTCCGTAAACTGATTCTCACATTCCCCATGCCAGGAATGGATGCGCATTATAGCGTGAAGCCACTCTCCTACTTTGCTCACCTGTTGGGTTATGAAGGAGAAGGCAGTTTGATGCTTCAACTCAAAGAAAAAGGCTGGATTACCTCTCTCTCAGCGGGCGGCGGCGCGAGTGGCAGTAACTACCGAGACTTTACCGTAAGCTGCACCCTGACGCCAAACGGCTTAGATCATGTTGATGATATCGTTCAAGCGGTTTTTCAATACCTCTCGATGATCAAACAAGACGGGTTAGATGAATGGCGCTATCTCGAAAAACAAGCGGTCTTAGAATCGGCTTTCCGCTTCCAAGAGCCATCGCGCCCAATGGATCTCGTCAGCCATCTGGTGATCAACATGCAGCACTATCAACCGGAAGACACGGTTTATGGTGACTACAAAATGGCGGGCTACGATGAGGAGTTACAGCGTTCATTGCTGCGATACTTAACCATCGATAATGTACGCGTCACTTTGATTGCTAAAGGCCTGGAATACAACCGTACTGCCGAATGGTACTTTACCCCGTACTCCGTCACACCTTTTAGTGAGGACCAACGTCGTTTCTATCAACAAATCGACCCAAGCTGGCAATTCGTCTTACCGAAAAAGAACCCTTATATTTGCTACGACCTCGACCCCATGCCACTCGAAAATGGTGATTCGCTGCCAGAGTTGATTGAGGATCTCGAAGGGTTTCGGCTGTGGCATTTGCAAGATGACGAATTTCGCGTGCCTAAAGGTGTCGTTTATGTCGCTATCGACAGCTCTCATGCCGTTGCATCACCAAAGAACATCGTCAAAACGCGCTTATGTGTAGAGATGTTCCTCGATTCGCTAGCAAAAGAAACCTATCAAGCAGAAATCGCAGGGATGGGTTACAACATGTACGCTCACCAAGGTGGCGTGACCTTAACCCTCTCAGGGTTCAGTCAAAAGCTGCCTCAGTTGCTAGAAATGATTCTGCACCGTTTTGCTTCTCGAGATTTCAGCCCTGCTCGCTTTGAAACCATCAAACAACAACTGTTACGAAACTGGAGAAATGCTTCACAAGATCGCCCTATTTCGCAGCTGTTTAACGCACTTACTGGGTTACTTCAACCCAATAACCCGCCTTTCGCAACCTTAGTCGAAGCGCTAGAAGAAATCGAAGTCGATGAACTCTCGGTATTCGTAGAATCCATTCTTGCAGAACTGCACGTTGAAATGTTTGTTTACGGAGACTGGCAACGCCAGCAAGCCCATGACATGGCAACGACTTTAAAAGATGCTCTAAGAGTTAACGAGCAACGTTATGAAGAAGCACTTCGTCCGCTCATTATGCTAGGTAAAAATGGCAGTTTTCAACGTGAGGTGCATTGTAACCAGCAAGATTCCGCGGTCGTTATTTACCACCAGTGCGAGGATATTGAGCCTCGTAGTATCGCGCTATACTCATTGGCCAATCACCTTATGTCGGCAACGTTTTTCCACGAAATCCGTACCAAGCAGCAATTAGGTTACATGGTAGGCACTGGCAATATGCCGCTAAATCGTCACCCTGGTATTGTACTGTATGTGCAGTCACCTAATGCAGCACCTGCCGAGCTGGTTACCTCAATCGATGAGTTTTTAAATGCCTTTTATATGGTGTTGTTAGAGTTAAACGATTACCAATGGCACAGCAGTAAGCGCGGCTTGTGGAACCAAATAGCAACGCCGGACACCACACTTCGAGGACGGGCTCAACGTCTTTGGGTTGCGATAGGAAATAAGGACACTGAGTTTAACCAACGTGACAAGGTACTGGCGGAGTTGAAGAAGCTGACGCGCGCAGACATGATTCGCTTCGTTGTGAACGAATTGAAACCTCGTACTGCAAATCGTTTGATCATGCACTCTCAAGGTCAAGCGCATTCGGAGGCTCCGCGCATCCATCTAGGACAAGAAATAGGATCGATTGAAGAGTTCCAACTTCGGCCAAAAGATTGCGGCTTGGGGTGATCTAGTTGCGCAGAAATAAAATTGTCGATTACTAGAATGAACCTACAAACCCATGAGGTTGTCGGTCTCATAGATTGAATCGGCACCATAATTGGCAGAAAATTGAAATTGCGCCATTGCGGCTTATGCTCTAATTACCGCACTAAAAATAACTTAATGAGGTAATCATGAAAAAAGCACTTTTACTTGTGGCTCTTATACTGCCATTGGCATCTGCTCACGCTGAAATCTCAGTCAAAGGCGATGGTTTCGAACTAAGTGACGACTGTGTGCGCCTTAGCGGAGACAATGTATCCATCAAATCAGATGATTGCTCTTCAAAACAGTGGAATGATAAAGACAAAAAAGGTAATAGCAGCGTTCATGGGGACGACAACCCTGGTAAAGGCCACAATAAAGATAAGAAAGACAAGAAGAAGTAACCATTTCTTCTTTATGAAAAAGGCTTGCCACTGGCAAGCCTTTTTCTCTACCGAAGCAACGTTTAATAGAACGTTGTCCCTTCACCAGCTCGAGTGAGCAAACCATCACATGGCGCGTAACGATCGCCATATTTCGATGCAAACTCATTCATTTTCTCTACGAGCTCCTTAATACCAAATTGGTCCATGTAACGGAACGGGCCACCCAAGAACGGTGGGAAACCAATACCAAATATCGCGCCAATATCACCGTCACGTGGCGAGCGAATGATGCCATCATCCAAACAACGTACCGCTTCATTCAGCATTGGCAGCACACAGCGCAACGCAATATCGTTATCGCTTAGCTTAGATTCAGGGTCGAGCTTAAGCAGTTTGTAAACCGATTTGTCGACATCTTTCTTCTTGCCCTTGTAAGTGTAAAACCCCTTACCACTCTTGCGTCCTTTACGTCCATCATTTAACAAGATATCAAACACATCCGGCCCTTTGAATCGGTCACCTAACTCATTAACCAGGATCGGCATAATTTTCGCGCCAATGTCGACACCAACTTCATCCAACAAGGTAATCGGGCCAACAGGGAAACCAAAATCAAGCAACGCCGTATCAATCTTTTCGATCGGTTCGTTAGCCAACAAAATATGCGCCGCTTCGTTCATGTATGGAGCAAGAATGCGGTTCACGTAAAAGCCCGCTTTGTCTTTCACTACGATCGGGGTTTTACCTTGCTTCTTAGCAAGTGCAACAACTGTTGAAACGGTTTCATCTGACGTCGTTTCATGCGGAATCACTTCCACCAACGGCATTTTTTCTACCGGGCTGAAGTAATGCAAACCCACTACGTTTTCTGGACGCTCCGCTTTTTCTGCAATTTTGTGGATAGGCAACGAAGAAGTATTGGTCGCAAAGATAGTTTCTGTCTTAGCGTTTGCTTCAATGTCCGCCACCATTTTTTGCTTAAGATCTAAGTCTTCAAAAACGGCTTCAATTACGACATCAATATGATTAAAACTGGTAAAATCGACACCACCAGACAGTTGCAGCATTTTCGCTTGCAGATCGGCCTTGGATAGAATGCGACGTTTGCGCTGTTTCTCAAATAACTTGTAGTTGTAGTTGAGCGCATTTAAAACGCCATCGTTGCTAACGTCTTTGATGCGAACAGGTACTTTTGCTTTTGCAACAGACACATGGCTGATTCCGGCACCCATCAGACCACCACCAAGCACACCAACTTTATGAACTGGTGCTGGTTTCGCATCCGTGCCATTTTCTTTCTTCATTTCTGTTGTGGCAAAGAAGATCGAACGGAGCGCTTTTGACTCTGAGCTCATCACAAGCTCACCGAAGCGCTTCGCTTCAAGTTCTTGACCTTTAGCGAAGCCTTTCTCTAAGCCATGTTGAATAACTTCTAGAATTGCAACCGTTGCTGGATAGTTACCGCGAGTTTTTTGATTCGTTTTCTTCGCAGCTTGCTCAAATACAAACTTGCGCCCTAGCCCGCTACCAGACATCACCTTTTCTTTCGTCGATAGCTTTTTCGTGCCCTTGTTTTTACCTTTGTCGATAAACTGTTTTGCTACGTCGAGCAAAATGGTGTCAGGCACACAGGCGTCCACAACGCCCAATTTTTTAGCTTTCTTCGCACGAAGTTGTTTACCCGTCAGGATCAAGTCCAACGACGGTAACAGGCCAATCAAACGTGGCAGACGCTGAGTACCACCAGAACCTGGCAATAAACCAAGTTGTACTTCTGGCAGACCTAAACGCGTTTTGTCAGAATCCGTACAAACACGATAATCACATGCAAGAGCCAGTTCTAAACCACCGCCCAAACATGGGCCATGAATAGCCGCAACGACAGGATAAGGTAAGTCCGATAGCTGCTGGAACAACTCCTGACCTTGCCTTGCTAAGGCTTCCGCTTCACTTGCTGTGGTGCATGCTTCTAGCATTCGAACATCAGCACCCGCAACAAAATTGTCCGGTTTTAGGGAGTGGATGATCATCCCTTTAATACCACTGGAGTCTTTTAGCTGAGCAAAAATTTCTTTCATTTCGTCAGCAAAAGCCGCCTGCAGCGTATTCATTTTTTCATTAGGAACATCGATGGCTAACCAAGCAATATTTTGCTCATCAACCTTTAGACTAAATGCTTTTTGCTCGCTCATTACTCAACCTCCAGAATCATTGCCGCACCAAGACCACCAGCAGCACATGCAGTATTCAATGCAATACCACCGCCACGGCGTTTTAGCTCTCGTAGGGTTTGCGTCATCATACGCGCACCAGTCGCAGCAAATGGGTGACCATAAGCAATTGATCCGCCAAGCACGTTGAACTTATCCATATCAATTTCACCAATCGCTTTTGAGCGACCAAGGTTTTCTTGAGCAAACTTATCGGAAGCAAACATCTTCACATTCGCCAATGCTTGAGCAGCAAAGGCCTCGTGCATGTCGATCAACGTCAGGTCTGACAGTTCCAAGCCTGTATTTTCAAGCACTTTCGCTGTGGCATAAGTCGGCCCCATCAGCATGTCCTTTTCCACGCCGATAGCAGAGAATGCATAACCTCGGATGTAACCAAGGATCTCCATTCCGAGCTCTTTCGCTTTACCTTCTCGCATCAACATCACTGCCGCACCACCATCAGTCAATGGCGTACTGTTCGCTGCCGTAACACTGCCATACTGACGATCAAACG
The DNA here is from genome assembly GCF_033338935.1 of Vibrio sp. Vb0598. NCBI lineage: Bacteria > Pseudomonadati > Pseudomonadota > Gammaproteobacteria > Vibrionales > Vibrionaceae > Vibrio > Vibrio sp. Vb0598. The sequence continues at coordinate 70,408 of NZ_JAWOTP010000013.1, forward strand.
CAGGTCGCAATTTCGCGTATCCCTCAACCGTTGAGTCATGACGGATATTGTTGTCTTCCGAAATCCATTTTTTGTATGGTTCAGGGAAAGCCGTCATCACTTCATCTTGGATTTTTCCTTCTTTCCAAGCCTGAGAAGCCAGCGTATGAGAACGATGTGCAAGCGCATCCTGTTCTGCGCGAGAAATACCATGTGTTTTAGCCATTTGCTCTGCAGTTTGTCCCATGGATAAACCCGTAGAGTACTCTGCTACTGCTGGTGGCACTGGCATCAGGTCTTTAAAGCTCAAGTTTTTGAGGATACTAAGCTTCTGACCCATTGTTTTTGTCTTACTAAGAGCAAGCAGATTAGCGGCCAGTTTCTTTGATACGCCAATAGGCAGGACGGAAGAAGAGTCTGCACCGCCAGCAATACCAATATCGATGGTTCCCGCCATGATGCTTTCTGCGACATTAACCGCCGCTTGAAAACTCGTCGCACACGCTCGAGTCACACTGTATGCATCAGTATGGATGTTCATACCAGTGCCTAACACGATTTCTCGTGCGATGTTTGGCGCTTCAGGCATTTGTACTACTTGTCCAAATACCACTTGTTCGATTAGCTTCGGATCAATATCTGTTCGAGCAAGCATTTCGCTTACTACCATTTTCCCTAAATCGACCGCTGGCACTTGGCTAAATTCCGTGCTTTGACGAGCAAAGGGAGTTCGAAGCCCCGCGACAATAGCGACACGCTCACCATTGCGTGTTTTTACTTCCTGCTTGCCCATTGTTTCTCCTTAAATACAAGAGGTCTGACCTGATGCATTGTAATGAATTTGTTAAATTTATCAAACGTGCGTTTAAATAAACGTGAAGCAAGTAGTTCAATTACTCTACTTCTTTGATTCTTATGCGATTACTAATGGTTAACTATAGAGAGTTAAAACGGTAAGAGGTATACGGAAAGTAAAATCGAAGCAAAAAAAAAACCACACATAACTGTGTGGTCGGAATATCTATAAAACAATTAACTTACGCCAATTGAAAAGTAATCAGTTTCCTGATTAGGAGAAAGTAAAGTCAGCCTTCAAAAGGAAGTGTCATCTTGCTCAACATGTTAGTCGCAATGACTAACGAGATGACAAGGTGTACTATAACCCCTTCACTGCTTGATATTTTGAAATAGATCAATTTTATAGTGATTTTACGAGTTTTAAGCTCACCTAGAGCGATTATTGATTCAAAATAATTCAAGAATCCACCATCAGAAGTCCCTTTTAATGCTCCATCGAGTGAACTTATCCAAGCCATTGATTACTAATGATGATATTGTTAACAATATATATCAATTCGTGTTCGATGATATCTGACATTTGCGTATACACTTTTAGGTAACCACATGGCTTATTGTGTCAAAGGGGTTGCATGACAAATCCTGCAACCAAAACCGCTAAGCGATGAAGCAAGTAAAGTCATGCTCAGAACAAATAAGAAACTCACAGAGCGAGGATGGAGGCTCCTGTGGCCATATTAAAAATGTTTGGAAAGAAAAATTCCAACAGTCCGGTCAACTCTGATATGGACAAGCAAAGAAAATACGAAGCGCTCGTCCGAGGGTATCATCGTGACTTGTACCGCTACGCATATTGGTTGTGCAAAGATAAAGCGGTCGCGGAAGATCTAGTTCAGGAAACCTGTCTTAGAGCTTGGAAGTCACTCGATAGCCTCCAAGACGAAAAAGCTGCCAAGTCTTGGCTCATCACAATATTGAGACGAGAAAATGCGCGCCGCTTCGAACGTAAACAATTTGATTTAGTTGATATCGATGATTACGGCAATGATGCTAAAGTCAGCGATGACTCACATCATCAGCAAGAATGGCTGCAGGCACAGATCATGAAGCTCGATGTTGAATATCGTGAGCCTTTATTTCTCCAAGTTGTCGGTGGTTTCAGTGGAGAAGAAATTGGCGACATTCTTGATTTAAATAAAAACACAGTGATGACTCGACTATTTCGCGCTCGTAATCAACTTAAAGAGATGTTGGATTCTCAAGATACCAAGAGAGGACAAAAGAATGGATGATTTAGAATTTCGTCGTCGTATTTTGTCGGATCCAAAACAAAAGGATGAAGAGATTCTGCAAGCTTTAGCTGGTAGCGACGCCAACAATAAGTTTGTTGATGACGTTTTGGATCTCGATGTAAAAATTAAACAAGCCATGAATGTGGATGTACCCGAAGATCTCGCAGATAAGATTTTATTTAGCCAGACGTCGAGTGCACTTGATGAAGAGAAGGTCGTCAGACCAAACTTTGTCCGCAAAGCAATGGCACTTGCCGCTTCTATTGCGTTCACCGCAGGATTATTCGTTGGTCAAGTAAACTGGGGAAATGTTTTGGTGTCTCCAGCACAAGCCAGTTTAGCGGATACCGCGATGAAACACGTTATTCATGAAGAACCGTTTGTTCGTCATCTTGATGAGGATGTACCGAGCTCGCAAATTAATGCGAAAATGTCGCCATTTCATTACCAGTTTAGTGAAAACTTTCCATATCACGTTTACTACCTAAACCACTGCGGTTTTGGCGAATCCAATGCGGTGCATATGGTGTTCCAAGGTCCAAAAGGTAAAGTAACGTTATTTATTACTGGTATTCCAAGCGAACAAAGTACCGACTTTAGTAAGGATGGCATGACCGGAATCGTTCAGCCCGTCGGGAGTTCAAGCCTGATTTTAGTCGGGGAAGAAGGTGAAAATATTGATGCGATCGCTACGACTCTTGCATCAATGATTAAGCCAATGTAACAACTTCGACGATTTCCAGCCTTCAAAAGGTTAAATGCCGCTAAATGATCTTATTTAGCGGCATTTTTGTATAAATAGAACACAAAACATTCACCACCCCTATCGCATTTAGAGCTTAAACTCTAAATTATGCATTTTAAGTGCAATTTCCCGTCTTTTAGACATCATTTCTGCAATTTTTATTCAATTTTATCCAATGGTCGGATTTGTCCAAGCAACTATTGATACTACTATCTGCGCCACTGAGCAAAAGCTCAATTTATCGTCCAAAGAGACGAATCTAATAAGGAAAAACAAATGACTCAGAACACGCGTCTGTTTAAAAAGACTCTCCTAGCAGTAACGGTAGCTTTTGCCTCAGGTCAATCGATGGCAGCGGGTTTCCAAATCAACGCTCAATCAGCAACTGGCATCGGCCGTGCATTTGCTGGTGATGCAGTAATCGCAGATAATGCAGCAGTAATGGCTCGTAACCCAGCAGCAATGGCTCTGTTTGATAAAATGGAACTGTCGCTAGGTTTCGAAAGCATTACTTCAATGATTGAAGTGAAAGATGCGAAATATAACGTTAATACTCCTTTGGGCTCCAATACTGTAAGTGTTGCTGATACTGATGATGTGGGTGATACGTCAATAGCTCCAAACATTCACCTAATCGTTCCAGTAAATGACAAGTTTGCATGGGGCGTAAACGCATACTCTAATTTCGGCACTAAAACTGAATTTTCAGATAACTACACCGCAACAGAGTACGGTGGTCTTACGGATGTAAAAAGCTTCAACTTTGGATTGGCGGGTTCTTACCGTTTAAACGAACAATGGAGCTTTGGTGCTGGTTTAGATTTAATCTACGGCCAAGGCACAATGAAGCGTACAACTAGCTCTTCAGTCCCAAGGGTTGGCGGTCAAAAAATTCTGGACGTAGATAAAGCTGATGGTTGGGCTGTTGGTTTTAACGTAGGTACTGTGTACGAACTAGATGAAAACAACCGTTTTGGTCTAGCGTATCGTTACAGCCCTGAATTTACGGCAAAAGACGACAAAGGTCAGGAAATCACGCTACCTCTACCAGATATGGCCGAGTTTTCTGGTTTCCACAAAATCCAAGACACTAAGTTTGCTGTACACTACAGCATCCAATACATCGGTTGGAAAGATTTCGACCAAATTGATTTTGAGAACCTAAATCAGGGTTTACTTAAAGGTGGTTACTCGAAAGACTATCAATGGCAAGATGGCTGGCACTACGCAATTGGTGGTACTTACTACCTAAACAACAACTGGACACTTCGTGCTGGTTACATGTACGACACAAGCGCTCAAGATAAAGTAACGTCTATCTCGGTACCAGACTCAGATCGCCAGTGGTTCTCCACAGGTTTCTCTTACCATATTGATAATAGCTCAAACATCGATTTTGGCTTCACGTACTTGTTAGGTGAAGATGTAAAAGTTAATGAGAATACTCAATTAGCTCCTGGTCTTTCTACCGGTGTAACAGCAACAACTCATGCTGATGCAATTCTATTCGGCTTACAATACAGCCGTAGCTTCTAAACGCTTCGCTGTTAGTTAGTAGAAAAATACTTTATATAAAAGGCTGGATTTCCAGCCTTTTTTCATATCTGCGATTTATTGCTCACTCAATTTGAGTGAACACGTGTATCTAAATCTCACAATTAGGACGCACAGCTGTTCGCTGAATTCCGTTTACAAGCCTTTCACAGTTAGATTATTAAACCGCAAAAATAACATTTTAAAGGATAATATTTCAAAAGACCACTTACGCTGGATTTTCATTTCTAAAGTAAAAACTCTACCTTTAAACTTTCGTCCCACGTTATAAACAAATCAGCGAACATTCGAATGAAAACCAACAAGACTCTTCTATCAACAGCAGTGGCATTAAGCCTACTTGGCACAACGGGCATGGCTAACGCAGCAGGTTTCCAACTTGCTGAATATTCTGCAACAGGCCTAGGTCGAGCATATGCTGGTGAAGCTGCAATGGCTGACAACGCAAGTGCACAATGGCGTAACCCAGCAATGCTAACTTATTTGGAAGGCACTCAAGTGTCCGTTGGTGCAATCTATGTGAACCCAAATATTGATATTGAAGGTGATGTAAACTTCCACGGTAGCACTTCTTCTGCATCTTCAGATGACTTCGCACATGATGCAATCATTCCAAACTTCTACCTATCACACCAATATAATGAGAAATTCGCGATTGGTTTGGCATTTGGCACCAACTACGGCATGGAAACCGATTTAGGTAAAGGCTTTGGTGCATCGCACTTCGGTAACGAAGCAAGCGTAACGACAATGGAAGCGAACTTAAACGCAGCTTACAAAGTCAATGAATCAATCAGCGTTGGTGGTGGTATCCGTTACATCATCGGCGAAGGCAGCTTTGGCGCAGCAGCTCCTAAGAATAACGTTGTAGGGTTAAATCCTGAAACTAATCAACCAATCAGTGTTCCTCAAGGTACCGCTCTAAAATACATGGAAGGTGACGATACCGCTTGGGGCTGGCAAGTTGGTACAGCATGGCAGATCAATGAAAATAACCGTATCGGCTTCGCGTACAAATCTGAAGTTGAACTGAAGCTTGAAGGCCATGCTGAAGGTCTTGGTTTTGGCTTCGGCACTTCTGAACGCGACAACGGCTACATGTATCTAAACCTGCCTGCAACGGCTGAGTTGGCAAGCTTCCACCAAGTAACAGACCAACTTGCATTACACGCAAGCGTTAACTGGACGGATTGGAGCTCTTTCGAGAAATTGGAAGCACGTCTAGATACTGCTGGCACGCATATGGTTAAAGTAGAAAACTGGGAAGACAACTATCGCTTTGCTGTTGGTGCTACTTACCAGCTTGATCCTAAGCTAGCGCTACGCACTGGTATTGCATACGATACTTCAGCGGTAAGCGACAAAAACCGTACGATCACTATTCCAGAAACTGACCGCACTTGGCTAAGTATTGGCGCAACGTACGATTGGACGAAAGACTTCAGCCTAGATGCTGGCTTCACCTATATTTTTGCGAAAGACGCACCAATCGTTGAGTCTCGTGGTTACAAGTCAGACGACACTGCAGAACAAGTCGGTGGCCAATTCGTAGGCGAAACTACGGGTAATGTTTGGCTAATCGGTGTTCAAGCAAACTACCGTTTCTAACCAAGCTGCAAAATACAAAAAAGGCTTAGCATCAGCTAAGCCTTTTTTCATTTCTCTATTGTGAAGAACAACGCTTAAAAGTCTTCTAGATATTCATCTAAATACTCTTCTTCTTCGATGTTAACTTCTTCTACCGTTTCAACTTCTGCTTTAAAGTTTTGACGCTGGATATAAACATCGCGAGTTAGAATATATGGATCCGGCGACGAGTCTAGCTGCGCTTCTTGCGGTACTAATAAAGCACGCTTCTCCATTCCTTCAAACGCCCACTTACCCAAACTCGCCCAGAAGTTGAGATAAGAGAGGGGTAAATACGTACTATCTACGGTATCTGTCACTTCACGTAAGGTATACGGACCATAACCTGGAACCATGAAGTAAGGACCATTTCCAACACCATAGTGGCCTACTACATCACTGAACGCTTTCTCGTCGTACTTCGTAATACCCGCGGCACTTGCAATATCGAATAAACCGAAAATACCGAACGTCGAGTTAATCCAAAAACGGTTAAAGTGGTCCACGGCTTTCGTACCATTACCCATGATTAAGTTATTAACCATGCTTGCTGGCTCATCTAAGTTCGATAAGAAGTTAGCAATACCAGAACGAATAGGAACTGGCGTGTATTCTACATACGCAAGTGATACAGGACGAACCAAATACGGATCTAAATATTCGTAGTTGAGTTCCCACATGGTTCGGTTAAAGCCTTCCAACGGGTCATACACATCAGAAGTCGTTTGATTTGTTTCTTGTCCTGTTACTGCTTCATCAGGCGCACTTGAACAGCCAACCAGTCCAACGGCTAACAGCAACAAGAAGGTAGATTTACCCTTGTTATACATTTTATTTTCCATAACGACTATTAATGTACCTAAGTCACCCCGATTAACCATTGTACGTATGTTGAGCAGGATACATAGTAAAGATGACTCAGATATGGGAATAAATAAAGGCCAGCAATCGCTGGCCTTCGGTATTCTACTCGATCGTTTAGAGTCATACCACTAAAGGCAACTGACTCTACCTCGTTGTCATGTTTCAGAGACAGATGTTAACAATTAATACTGCTGATCAATGGTCACTTCTACTGGTGCGCCAAATTCAACGACGTCACTTTCTCCGTGCCAATCTTGATCACGCGTTGCTACGTTACCGTCAGAATCTACACGCACACGGACGATTAGCTTATCGAGTGAAGATAACTTTTGCCCTTGCATCATGGCATTGCCATCATCTAATACGACTGTGCGAGGGAAAGTACCTAGCGGATAACGAGCAGCAGCCACAGGCATTGGGGAGCCATCTGAACGATGTACTGACACAATCAGAACTGCGTTTGGATCCAACTGAGCATTTGGTGCCACATCAATTGTCACAGCTACACTCTTATCCTGTGAAACCGCTTCGCCCATTTGCTTACGAGCACTCTCAATACTGCGTGACAACATCTCGTAGCGGCTATCTTCTGGACCAATCATTTGCTGCATGATTCCCCAGTACTTGATGGCAGCCGGGAAGTCTTGACGCTCAAACGCATCGAACGCTAACAAAGAAAACACACGCAGATCGACATAGTCTTGCTGCATCAGCTTGCCGAGTAATGAGCGAGCCGTCGCTTGATCCATTTCCTCTTGAGACAGCATCAGAGCTTGTGCATAACCCAACATCACATCTGGGTCTTTTGGCTCTAGGCGGTACGATTTTTCCATCGCATCGATAGCTGTGGTGACATCACGATTTGCTAACGCAATACGACCTAGCAGTAACCAACCTGTCGAGTCTTCCGGCTGGTAATGTAAGCGAGTTCGAAGGGCTAGGGTCAAATCCGCCATTTCATCGTCACTCAGCGGCTCAGAAGAAGCCGACATCAGCTTTTTCGATAACTCAGGTAGATTTGCAGACACTTCTTGCCATTGAACAATATCGTCTGACGCGCCAAATTTATAATACAAACCATAGCTCAGCACCACCGTCAGAATTACCGATGGAACTAAAACCGCGATTGGAGAAACCTTGGTTTCTTTTTGCGCTTTATCACCAGGGATATCGTCAAGCAGTGATTGCTTTAGATCAGAAATCAGTTCGTCTTCACTTTCAACCAGACCTTCGTCAGTTTCTTCTGCAAGCTCAGATAGTCGGTCTTTATAAAATGCCTTGTTGAGCTCATCGCGTAACACATCATCATTGTTCGCTTTTTGTTTAAGCAGCGGCAAAGCCACCAGCGCACAAGCAATAAGCGTGAGAGCAACGGTGGAAATCCAAAATAGTGTCATTACTTCTTATCTCCGTTGTTCTCTTCTTCAAGCAATGCTTTTAAACGAGCTTCTTTTTGCTCATCCCATTGCTCGTCACTGCTCGCTTTTGCCTTAACTTTAGATTTACGGCTACGCAGTACAATCAAACCAAAACCACCCAGTACTACAGCGAGTGGCCCTAGCCACAAAATCGCAGTCGCGACCGTAAATGGTGGGTTGTAAGTCACGAAGTTACCGTAACGGGCGATCATGTAATCAACAATCTCATCTTTGGACTTACCTTCTTTGGTCATTTCGTACACCTTATGGCGTAAGTCCTGAGCAAGTTCAGCGTTAGAATCCGAGATCGTGTTGTTCTGACATTTAGGGCAACGGAGCGTATGGCTTAACTCTTTGAACTGCTGTTCTTGTTCCAAGTTATCGAACTCGTACACTTCAATGGCCGCATGAGCAGCAAGAGATAATGTCATCGCAGCAAAAACGGCAAGAATTAGCTTTCTCATTGCTTCGCCTCCTCAACCAATTTGTTGTAAAGCGGCTCCAGTGTTTCTGACCAATTACGTGGGTTTACATCCCCTACATGGCGATAGCGAATCACACCATTTGCATCAATAATGAATGTTTCTGGAGCACCATAAACGCCAAGGTCAAGGCCAAGCATACCACTGCCATCAAATAGGCTGATCAAGTACGGGTTGCCGAGATCATTCAGCCAACCTATTGCTTTATTACGATCATCTTTGTAATTCATACCGATGATCTTAACGCCCTTACCCGCCAATTCGTTTAGGTATTTATGCTCTGCATAACACGTTGGGCACCACGTTGCCCAAACGTTCAAGAGCAACGGTTCACCTTTAAAAATTGATTGGTCGTACTGTTTTCCGGGCTCAGCCAGGTCTTCTAAATGAAATTCAGGAACTGGCTTGCCAACCAAAACCGACTCCAATTTAGTTGGATCATCGCCCTCTTGGTTACGCATTAATTGTGTTGCGAAAATGCCCGCTAGAATCATGAAAGCGACAAGCGGAATAAATAAGATTTTCTTATTCATGTTATGCCTCCTGCTCTTTTGACTTCGCGTTTTTCTTCGGCGATTTACGGAAGCGGTAGCGTTTATCAGAAATCGCTAGTGCGCCGCCTAATGCCATAATCAAAGAGCCAGCCCAAATCCATCGAACGAACGGTTTATAGTAAATACGAACAGCCCAAGATCGGTTGTCGTCTAAACGTTCACCCATTGCAATGTATAAGTCGCGGCTAATACCACGGTCAATGGCTGCTTCAGTCATCATAGACTTAGCCGTACGGTAGAAGCGCTTCTCTGCGTGAAGCGTATTCACGTATTTGCCATCGTGTGTGATCTCAAAGTCTGCGATGTAGCCATCGTAGTTTGGACCATCTTTATCACGCAAGCCTGAGAAGTAGAAATCATAGCCTTGAATTTGGAAGTGTTCGCCAGGTGCTAAACGTACATCACGCTCGATGCTGTAGTTCTGTACCATCGCAATACCGATAACAGATACCGCCAGACCAACATGACCCAACATCATTGCCCAGTGGCTACGTTGCAGCTTGCGAACACCTTCACTAAAGCTATGACGGTGCGTTGCGCGCTCGTACAGTTCAAAGCCATGCATCGCAATAATCCAAATCGCCATCACCCAACCAATGTAAGCCATGGTTGAGAAGAAATCGGCAAACAGGTACACGCATAGCGCGGCCAAGGCGAAAGCAAGCACACCTGAAACGAGCATTGGTTTCACAAGTTTAGATAAATTGTCTCGCTTCCAGCGAATAAGAGGACCAATACCAAGCAGAAAAGCAAATGGCATCATTAACCACGCAAATAGCATGTCAAAGAATGGCGCACCGATAGAGACCGACCCCAAACCAAGCTGCTTGTGTACGAGCGGCAACAGTGTCCCCACTAACACCACAACAAGAGCGGCGATAAGTAATACGTTGTTGGCTAAGAGCGCATTTTCACGTGAGACTAAGTCGAAGTTACCTCGTACACGCACTGCTGCCCCTTTTACGGCAAACAGCAATAAAGAGCCGCCGATAACGAAAACGAGGAAGCCTAGAATAAACATACCGCGCGACGGGTCAGACGCGAACGCGTGCACCGATACTAAAATACCGGAACGGACTAAGAAGGTGCCCAACAAACTCAACGAAAATGCAGAGATTGCCAATAGTACCGTCCACGCTTTAAATGTGCCGCGTTTTTCTGTCACGGCAAGAGAGTGCATTAATGCGGTACCCGCTAACCAAGGCATGAATGATGCGTTTTCTACTGGGTCCCAGAACCACCAGCCACCCCAGCCAAGTTCGTAGTAAGCCCACCAAGAACCTAGTGCGATACCAAGTGTTAAAAATACCCATGCAGCGGTTGTCCAAGGACGAGACCAACGAGCCCAAGCCGTATCAAGGCGTCCGGTCATTAGGGATGCGATCGCAAAAGAGAATGCAACCGAGAAACCAACATAGCCCATGTAAAGCATTGGCGGGTGAACAATCAAACCCGGGTCTTGAAGCAGAGGGTTCAAGTCACGTCCGTCAACCGGGAAGAACGGTAACGTACGTAGGAATGGGTTCGACGTTAGGATGATAAACAGTAGGAAACCCACTGAGATCATGCCCATAACAGCAAGTACACGTGCAACCGACTCTTGCGGCATACCACGACTAAACGTCGCTACAGCGACAGTCCAAGCAGCTTGGATTAACACCCATAGCAACAGTGAACCTTCGTGTGCACCCCATACTGCGGTTAAACGGTAGTACCAAGGAAGCTGACTATTCGAGTTGCTCGCTACATACTGTAACGTGAAGTCGTTGGTATAAAATCCCCAACATAAAATGGCGAAAGAGAACAACAGCATCAGGAACATAGACCAAGATAGCGGTCGCGCTGTGTTCATGAGCATGGTGTTATTATTCGATGCTCCCCACAATGGCAATACGCTCAACAGCACTGCCATTGCAAGCGAAAGAATGAGAGCAAAGTGACCGATTTCAGCAATCATTGGCCGCTTCCTTGTTTCTGTTCGGTGCTGTATTGAAGCGGTTCATGCGTTTTCTTCATCGCTTCTGCAATTTCTGGTGGCATGTATTCTTCATCGTGCTTCGCTAGGACCTCAAATGCCTCAACTGTCGTGGCATCTTTCAGTACACCTTGAGCAACAATACCCTGCCCTTCACGGAACAAGTCAGGAAGAATACCGTCATAGGTAATCGTCACTTTCGGACCGACATCGTGCAGGTCAAAACTCACTTTCAAAGAATTAGGATCTCGACGAACTGAGCCCACAACCACCATTCCACCGATACGCAGACGCTGGCCTACTTCTGGCTTGGTGCCATCTGGCTTACCATTAACCAATTCCGTTGGAGTATAGAAAAGGTCCATATTTTGGTTAAGCGCATAAAGTATCAAACCAATGGTGGCACTAATACCGATAAAGATCGCTAGTACAATACCTAGCCTCTTTTTACGTCTCGGGTTCATAAGGTGTTCTCCATGTTCTTCGCTGCGTCGATACGAGCTTGACGGTCAATTTTTGCTTTCACTTCTTTCAATAATGCATCACCGCGTCGAAGGCTAGTGATCAGAAGAATCAGCATGGATAAGAAAGTAATACCAAACGCACTCCATACGTATGATGCGTAGCCACCCATGGCAAAAAAGTCGCTCAGAGATTCAAAATGCATAATCAGTTACCTCACTGAGTTTGTTCTGTTGCGAGTTTGCGCACCCAAGGGCGGTGACTTTCTTTACTGATGATTTCGTTACGAAAACGGACCATCGTCACGGCACCAAAGAAGAACGCAAAGCCAAAGATGTTCAGCAATAACGGCCAAAGCATGTCGGATGAAATAGAAGGTTGTTCAAATTTCGTGATCGTCGCACCTTGATGAAGCGTGTTCCACCATTCCACGGAAAAGTGAATGATAGGTAGGTTTACTACGCCTACGATCGCTAAAATACCAGCAGCTTTTGCGGCGGTTTTTTGATCGTCAAACGCATGGTAAAGCGCAATCACACCAAGGTAGAGAAATAGAAGAATCAATTCAGATGTAAGACGGGCATCCCATACCCACCAAGTGCCCCACATAGGCTTGCCCCAAACAGCACCTGTAAGTAGAGCAATAAAAGTAAATACTGCACCAATCGGAGCCATCGCAAGTGCCGCCATATCAGATAGGCGAACTTGCCATACTAGGCCAATAAATGCAGCGATCGCCATCGACATATAAACGCCCATAGACCAAATAGCTGATGGGACATGAATGTAGATGATTCGGAAACTGTCACCTTGTTGGTAATCTGAAGGCGCAAATGCAAGCCCCCAAACCGTACCAACCGATAAGCATACGAGGGCCAATACAGAAAACCAAGGCAGAAACTTACCACTCAAACGATAAGCTGCTTCTGGCTTGGCATAAGGATGTAGCCATTTCCACATGTTTTGTTCTCACTCTTACTTCTGGGACACTGTCTAAAGGGTTGAGACCGTAGCAGTGCTTTAATAATAATTCTTTGATCAAGCGCCGCTTCACTGGCACTTTATTGAGTCAGTTAACACTAACTCGCAATGCGGCACTAATGGCAAAAGGCGTTAATGTCATCGCCCCCATTAGCATCGCACCTAAAATCGCTAGTTGACCGTTATACGCCATACCGAGTGCGGCAGCATCAATTGCCGATGTTGCGAAAATCAAAATTGGGATGTAGAGCGGAAGAATAAGCAAACTCAAAAGAACGCCACCCTTTTGCAACCCAACAGTCAACGCCACACCAATGGCGCCAATAAAACTTAGTGTTGGTGTACCGATCATCAAGGTTAATACAACCGATAGCCAAGTATTGAAGTCGAGCGAAAGTAAAACCGCCAATAATGGGCTAATTAAAATCAGAGGTAACCCTGTTAACAACCAATGTGCTATGACCTTTGAAACCACTACAAGTTGCAATGGAATCGGCATTAGCATCATTTGTTCTAGTGCACCGTCTTGAAAATCATCACGAAATAGACGCTCTAATGATAATAAGGCAGACAGCAATGCGGCAACCCAAACGATGCCCGCTGCAATACGTGCTAACAAATTAGGTTCTGGTCCAATACTCAGAGGAAAGAGAGTAATGACAATAATAAAGAACCACAGCGGGTTCAGAATGTCTGCCTGACGGCGAAATGCGATTAGGAGCTCACGACGAATGATGGTGGTCATCGAGGAAATCATATCAGTCACCCAGCTTTATTTTTCTAAGTTTCGGGCTGTCCGCAAACATATCTTGATGCGTCGTCAACACAACAATACCGCCATTATCAGCATGACTTGCGAACAAAGATTCAAGCACCTTGACACCTTGCTTATCAATGGCAGTCAACGGCTCATCTAAGATCCATAAAATTTGCTTACTGAGCCATAACCTTGCCAATGCGACTCGTCGTTGCTGACCTGCGGAAAGTTGTGCTACAGGCACATCTTCTCGACCAGCTAATCCTACTTGAGTCAAAGCGATAAAGATTTCTTCGTCTGAAGAGCGATTATTTTGAATAGATTGATAAAAACGTAAGTTTTCTAATGCGGTAAGCTCTCGTTTCACTCCTGTTTGATGTCCTAAGAAAAGCAGATCTTGATGGAAAACATCACGAGATTTTTCAACCTCTTCGCCTTTCCATTTAATGACACCTTCTTCTCTATCACCTAACCCTGTCACAATCCGTAGCAATGTAGTTTTACCAGTACCATTACGCCCTTCGATCTGGACCAATTCACCAGGCTTAATTTCAAACTGCAGGTTTTCAAACAGAACCCTTTCATCACGGATTGCTGTCAGGTTAGACACTTCTAACATAGAGCTTCAACTAAAAAATGAACGAGCCGCTATATTAGCACAGCTTAGTTATGACAAAACAGGATAAGAGGGCTAGGTTACATGTAAGTTCATGTATTTTTGTTAATTAATCATCACACTTTAATAAAATTAACTATAAGTAGTTATAAGCGCTCATTTTGAATTTGAGAGGCCAGAGCTAAGAGCAAGATCGACTGAAGGTTATCTAGGGTTGTATTTAAGAAGAGCATTAGCGGCTAAAAACAAAAAAAGAGGCGTAATAACGCCTCTTTTTTATCGCTTGATAACCTTTAGCGTCGACGACGTCCACGCGCTGGATATTCTGCGTCATCTGATGGCTGACCACTTAATGGTGGAATCTTCTCTTTCCCCGCCAGTTTCTTCTGCAGTGAAAGCATCAACTCAGCTTCGGCTTTTGGTAGTTCGCACTCTTCAATCAGCTCGTTGATATCAGCGCCAAGCTGTACCATTTTAGAAGCGCGACTGTACAAGCGACCATCAGTATCAGCGTGTTCGAGTTCGCGAATTCTCTCGTTTAAGTGCTGAATAATGTCCTGTTGCTCCGTCACTTTTTGCCCAAGACCAACGACAACCGAGCGCACTTCGAGTAACTGCTTACTCAACTTTTGCACTTCTTTATCTGCGTGTCGAGATTGAGCTCGTTGTTGGTCTAACTGCTTTTGTAACCCCGAGCGAATCCGCAGTTGCAAAACAACCAATACTAACACGATAAAAGCGACGCCACCCGCAAGGAATGGAGCAGATAAAAGAGTCTCTTCAGCCATCATCATTCAGCCATTAAAGGTGAGCCATCTCGTCCCACTCATCATCTGTTAGCAGCTTGTTCAAATCCACAAGGATAAGAAGCTTGCCGTCACGGTTGCTCACACCCTGGATGAACTTCGCACTCTCGTCGGTACCAACTGAAGGCGTCGTATCAATTTCAGAAGAACGCAGATAAACAACTTCTGCCACGCTATCTACTAAGATACCAATCACTTGACGCTCAGACTCGATCACAATAATACGAGTGTTGTCGGTGACTTCGCCTTCCATCAGGCCAAAACGTGAACGTGTATCGATAACAGTAACTACATTACCGCGTAGGTTGATGATACCAAGTACATAATCTGGTGCACCTGGAACAGGGGCAATTTCAGTATAACGAAGTACTTCACGAACTTGCATTACGTTGATGCCGTACGTTTCTTCTTCTAGCTGGAACGTCACCCACTGAAGAACTTCGTCATTCGATGCATCTTTCTTCACTTCTACTTCAAAAGCTTGAGACATAGTTAATCCTCGTTAATGTCGTTCCCGACTTAAATCTAATTCAGTGATTTGACATCTAAACCGGCGTTTAGCATGTCAATGAGCGCCTGGACATGAATTAAGGCACACATTTTTTCTTTTACCATGCCCGCTAGCCAAGGGCGTTTACCCGCCTGCTCACGCCAGCGAACCTTGTCGATATTAAGCGTTTCAGTCCCCATTAATTGGTTACTGGCCAACCCCCACATGCTCTCACCAAGCATGACGACATATTGGTAGTTATCTTTATAGCTATCATCACGAAGCTTATCTGCCATCACCCATTTCGCGGTATCGACGACATCAAACTGCTGCTCGCGATTTGTTTGTAGCCCCAAATACCAGGCGGGTTTTCCTATCAAATGGTTAAGCTCGCTAATGCGATGAATACCACCTAACTCATCAAGAGGTACAGCAAACGTGACACCATTCACATCAAAGTAAAGAACTTGGAAGTCCTCACTTCGCTTCGTGCTTTCCCAGACCGTTGGTATATCGGAATCTGCTTGTGTTTCGAGTTCAGTATCGACGTTCGATTCTATATTGATACTTTGTTCGATCACTGCGTGAGGTTCATCCACCTCTGGTTGCGCTTCCTCAAAAACTGGCTCATCAATCACCCAGTCCTGTATTTCCTCAACACCCTGAAGCTCAGGCACCTCACTAAAGGTTTGTACCTCAGGCTCAGCCGCTTTTATCTCTGCTGCAATATCAATCGTATTTTGTTCAAGAATACTATCAATATCCAACTCAGCCACTGGGTTGCTTGCTTCAAGCTGACTTAATAGCCTTTGAACATCTTCCAGGTTTGGAGCTTCCAACTCTGGCGGATATGTTTCTTGAAACTGGTACGTTTCTGGCTCCGAGTATTGTAGCTGTAATTCTGG
>NZ_JAWOTP010000013.1:86811-140218 GCF_033338935.1 Vibrio sp. Vb0598
CTCTGGCTCTGGCTCTGGCTCTGGCTCTGGCTCTGGCTCTGGCTCTGGCTCTGGCTCTGGCTCTGGCTCTGGCTCTGGCTCTGCAGATGATACCTCTTGAGCCAACAGGTCAAGGTCTTCCTCAAGAGTCGTTATTTCAGTTTCATCATCCAGTAATGCATTAAAGTAGTCATCAAGTGCTTGTTCACTGGACAGCACATCATTACTGCTCATCGAACGCCAACCTCTCCAGATAAATCAGTAGCTGTTTATAGGCAAACACACCACGACTACCAGATGCAAAATGCGACGCTGGCAAGTGCTTTAAACTGGCATCGCGGAACTTGGTATCAATAGGCACCGCTGAGGTCCACACTTGATTTGGGTAATCTTTTTTCAGTTGCATCAATGTCTGCAATGACGCTTTCGTGCGCTTATCGTACATGGTTGGGACGATAGTCACTTTGAAACCGCCCGGGCGAGATTTTTGCATAATGGTTAGCGTACGCATCATGCGCTCTAGACCTTTCATCGCCAAAAACTCTGTTTGAACAGGAATCAAAATTCTGTCACTGGCTGCCAACGCGTTCACCATCATCACGCCAAGGATTGGCGGACAGTCAATCAACACATAGTCATAGTCTTGTGAGACAGTTTGCAGCGCCCGTTTTAAGATTAATCCCATACCACTGCGATTACCCATTACGCGATCAAGCGTGGCAAGGGACATATGCGCGGGAATGATATCCATTCCTTCCAGCTCTGTTTCTAAAATCAACGGTTTAACCGTCTCACGAGAAAACGTCTTCAACTGGAATAAATCAAATAGGCTCGAAGTTACTGCATCAGGATCATAACCGAGATAAGTAGTCAGTGAGGCGTGAGGATCAGTATCAACCATCAATACTCGATGGCCTTTCTGGCTCAATAAGCCCGCCAATGTCACTGTTGAGGTGGTTTTACCCACGCCTCCTTTCTGGTTAGCTACACTCCAAACAATCATGATGAATCCTAAGCTAGGCCAACTTCCACCAACATGCGTTCAGCAATGCGGTCAAGCGGTAAATCTTCTGAAGAAATGCCTGCTTTAGCAACCGCTTGGGGCATGCCATAAACAACACAACTTTCTTCATCTTGTGCCCAAATTGTTGAGCCTGAAGACTTCAACATGCGAGCGCCCTCACGACCGTCTGCACCCATGCCTGTCAACACTAAAGAGAGCACTTTGTCGCCATATACTTTTGCGGCAGAACCAAAAGTCACATCCACACATGGTTTGTAGTTCATGCGGTCGCCGCCATCAATAATGCGAAGACGAGCAGCGCCCGCTCGTCCATCCACCATCATTTGTTTCCCACCTGGTGCAAGGTATGCCACACCGGGCTGTAACACATCGCCATCTTGTGCTTCTTTCACTTGAATCTTACACAAGGTGTTCAAACGACTGGCAAACGCAGCAGTAAACGTTGCTGGCATGTGTTGAATCAATACAATCGGATGCGGATAGTTCATCGGCAAACGCGTCAGAATTTTTTGTAGAGCAACGGGGCCACCTGTTGATGTGCCAATTGCCGTCAGTTGATACTTCTTACCAGAAGCACGGTACTTTGTCGCAGCAGGTCGAGTTGGTGTTGGAGTCACAGGTGAAGCCGTTCTTGAACCTAATGGTCGAGTAGTCGTGCTGGTACTCGCTGTTGGGCGAGCGATAGGTCGACGCATGAAAGCGCGCTTCGAGGCAATCTGAATCACACGCTGTTGAAGTAATGACACCGCTTCTTCACGGTTACGCGCAATGTCCTCAAACTTTTTCGGTAAGAAGTCCAATGCGCCCGCATCTAGCGCATCAAGCGTAGCTTTCGCCCCGTCGTGGGTCAGGGACGAAAACATTAGAATTGGCGTTGGAGCAGCGGCCATTATTTCACGTACAGCTGTAATGCCATCCATCACTGGCATTTCAATATCCATCGTGATGACGTCAGGTTTGAGAGATTTGGCTTTCTCAACCGCCTCTCTACCATTTACCGCAACGTCAATCACTTCTAGGCGCGATTCTGAGTTGATGATTTCGCTCACGCGACGTCGGAAAAAACTCGAATCATCAACGACTAGTACTTTAATCGCCATCTTATTCCTTTTAATAACGTCAGCTTTGCTTAAAGGCGTGAAGCCGCAGCATATCGCTTAAGTAAATCAGGCACATCTAGAATTAATGCAATATGGCCATCGCTAGTAATTGTCGCACCAGCCATACCTGGAGTGCCTTGTAATAGATTATCGAGTGGCTTAATAACCACTTCTTCTTGACCAATAAGCGTATCCACAACAAAACCAACGCGCTGGTTACCAATCTGTACAATCACCACGTGACCGTGACCAGTACGCTCTTGAACGTTTTGCGATTTGGATGCCAACCAGTTTTGTAAGTAAAATAGTGGGATAGATTTCTCACGCACAATGATCGTCAGCTGACCATCTACCACGTTTGTACGACTAAGATCCAAGTGGAAAATTTCACTCACCGAAGCCAGTGGTAGAGCAAAAGGATGACCGCCAACACCAACCATCAGAGTCGGTAAAATCGCTAACGTTAGTGGTACTTTGATCGTAATCTTAGTGCCCTTGCCTAGCTCAGAATCGATATCGATTGAACCGTTTAAGGTATTGATCGCCGTCTTAACCACGTCCATACCCACACCACGACCAGAAATGTCAGAAATTTTATCTTTACTTGAGAAGCCAGGTGCGAAGATAAGGTTGAAGCACTCTTTATCTGTTAAACGTGCCGCCGCATCTTCATCCATCATGCCACGCTTCACCGCGATGCCACGCAGTTTGTTCGGGTCCATACCGCCACCATCATCTACGATGGATAGTTCAATATGGTCCCCTTCTTGCGATGCTGACAAAATCACTTTACCTGTGCGTGATTTGCCTGCCTTCGCGCGTGCGTCTGGCATTTCAATACCGTGATCAACCGAGTTACGCACCAAGTGAATCAACGGATCGGCCAATGCTTCTACAAGGTTTTTATCGAGATCGGTTTCTTCACCGCGCATTTCTAGCACGATGTCTTTATTTAGGTTACGAGCCAAGTCACGGACAACGCGTGGGAAACGGCCAAACACTTTCTTAATTGGCTGCATACGCGTTTTCATTACCGCGCCTTGTAGATCCGCAGTTACCACATCAAGGTTAGCGACCGCTTTGGACATCTCTTCGTTGTCGCTATTCAAACCAAGGCTTAGTAGACGGTTACGCACCAATACGAGCTCACCCACCATGTTCATGATGGTATCAAGCGTCGAGGTATCAACACGAACGGTTGCTTCAGCCTGAGGTTTTTTAACCGCTGGTGCTTTGGCTTCTTCTTTTACCGCGACTGGTTTAGATTCTGGCTTTGGTGCTGGCGCTGCTTGAACAGGTGCTGGCTTAGCAACAGGCTCAGGTTTCGCAGGGCTTTGCTCTACGTTTACTGAAGCAGGCTTCGTTGCCATGTCCAATTCTTCTAGCGTTGGGCCTTTACCTGAACCATGTAGCTCATCGAGTAACTTTTCGAACTCTTCGTCCGTCATTAAGTCACTGTCTTGATTTGATGAAGATGCCACTGGAGCGGAAGGCTCTGCCGCTTTGGGTGGCTCTACTGGTACGGATGCAGATGCAGCAGCCTCTGCCGTAGAAGGGCTTTTTCCTACACCGTGCAGTTCATCGAGTAAACGTTCAAACTCATCATCAGTGATATCACCACTTTCAACTGATGGCGCACTCGATTGAGGCGGTTCAGATGGCGTTGTAGGTGTCGCAGACATTGAGGTGCCTGGCGCTGAACCTTTACCATGAAGCTCATCAAGTAGCTTTTCGAATTCGTCTTGGGTAATTTCATCAACAGAGCCGACACTTGATGGTGCTGACGGCGCAGCAGGTTCTTCGATGATAGGCTCGGGAATAATAGGCTCTGGAGTAGCCACTGGTTCTTCAACTACGGTTGCCGCTACTTCATCTTCTGACTCAGGTTTGCATAGACGATGAAGTTCTTCAAGAAGCTCAGGGTCCGCAGCTTCTAACGGCTCACGATCTTGAACAGCCTGGAACTGAGTATTAACCGTATCCAAGGCTTTTAGCATCGTATCCATTAAGTTTTGCGTTACCGTGCGTTGACCGTTTCGTAAAACGTCGAACACGTTCTCCGCACCATGACAAGTATCGACTAGCTCTGCCAATGAAAGGAAGCCGGCACCGCCTTTTACGGTATGAAACCCGCGGAAAATAGCATTAAGTAAGTCTTTGTCTTCTGGGTTATTTTCCAATTCAACCAACTGCTCAGAAAGCAGCTCGAGAATTTCCCCAGCCTCAATGAGAAAGTCCTGAAGAATATCTTCGTCTAAATCGTAGCTCATACGTTACCTTTAAAATCCAAGACTGGACAACAAGTCATCGACTTCGTCCTGCGATGAAACCGCATCTTCTCTCAGTTCTGGATGAAGAATCGGGCCTTCGGCTTCGCTTGTTTGTGTATTCTTTTTATCTGCCGGTTCTGACAAAACTTGAATGTGTTCTTCAAGTTTATTTCCAGAGAATACGGTTAGGATTTCCACTAAGCGGCCTTCAACTTCATTAACCAATGTAATTACGCGGCGAATGATTTGGCCAGTTAGGTCTTGGAAGTCTTGCGCCATGAGAATTTCGGTCAATTGGCCGCGCAATTCAGTGCTGTCACCTTCGACTTGCACTAATAGCCCGTCGATTCGGTGGCACAGTGCTTTAAATTCGCTTAATTCTATGCGCCCGTGCATGAGTTCATTCCATTGAGGACGAACTTTTAGAAGGCAATCATGCAGGTTGTCAGCGATAGGAAGGCAGCAGTCGACCGCATCCATTGTTTTGTTGGCTGCAAGCTCTGTCTTCTCGATCACATAATTGAGACGATCCCTAGCGTTAGGGATTTCGTCTTTCGCAATTTCGGTCATGCGCTGATCGAGACTGAACTGCTTGAGTGATTCGTGAAGGTCTCGAGTTAACGCTCCAATTTCTTGCAGCATTGGGTTATCGGCACCTTCGTAGATCGAGGCAACAAGCATATTGGCTTGGTCTTGTTCCCCGTTTTCTAGCATTTGAACGAGTGACTTCGCCTGCTCTAGTGAGATCATTCTGAATAGACCCTTTTACGTTTAGTTCTTCTTATCACTTTGAAAACGCTAAACGAGTCATTTAATAGGTATTTAATAATTGGTATGAATGACTCGAATAACAAAGAGAAAGAGAGAGTTATAAACGCTCGAAAATTTTATCTAATTTTTCTTTTAATGTTGCAGCAGTAAATGGCTTAACAATGTAGCCGTTTACACCTGCTTGAGCAGCTTCAATGATCTGCTCACGCTTCGCTTCAGCCGTGATCATTAGAACTGGCAGATGCTTAAGTTCTGCATCCGCGCGGATGTGTTTAAGCAAATCGATGCCTTGCATACCTGGCATGTTCCAGTCAGTTACAACAAAATCGAAGTCACCTTTTTTCAGCATTGGTAATGCGGTTAAACCATCGTCCGCTTCTTGAGTGTTATTGAAACCCAAGTCACGAAGCAGGTTTTTAACAATACGGCGCATTGTTGAGAAATCATCAACAATAAGGATCTTCATGTTTTTATTCAAAATTGCCTCCACTGAATCGTAAAATCAGTGTTTTTAGTCATTTTGTGTCCACGCACTGAGCTTGGTACGTAAACGTTGCATCGCTTGACTCAGTATTTGACTTACGCGAGATTCGCTTACGCCTAACACATCGCCAATTTCTTTCAAATTGAGTTCTTCATCATAATAAAGCGAAAGAACCAAAGCTTCACGCTCTGGAAGCTGTTTTATTGATTCAACCAGTGCTTTTCGAAATGATTCATCAACTACCCCTTTGAATGGGTTGCTGTCATCGGTTTCATCCGCCGGTGAAATCACATCATCAGAAACGCCTAAATCTTCAATACCGACTAATTTTGAGCAGTTGATATCGGTAAGAGCACTATGATATTGATCCAGTGTCATACCGAGATGCGTGGCTACTTCAGAATCAGTAGGATCTCGATTTAATTCGCCTTCCAGCTCCGCAATCGCTTGGTTAATCTCTCGATTATTTTTATGAACAGAACGCGGTACCCAATCGCCTTTACGCATGTCATCTAACATTGCGCCACGAATACGGATACCTGCATAAGTTTCAAAGCTCGCACCTTTAGAACCATCATAATTCTGCTGAGCTTCGATAAGACCGATCATGCCGGCCTGAATTAAATCCTCTACCTGAACACTCGGCGGTAAACGGCCTAGTAGGTGGTGAGCAATGCGCTTAACCAACACTGAATAACGTTCAATGAACGCCTGCTGGCTATTAAATTTGCCATGTTGGTCATAGGTTATCGCTTTATTCACCAAAAGGGTCCTCTGCGAATTCGGTACGATTTAGCAACCTTTCCACAAAAAATTCCAAGTGTCCACTTGGTGTTTTCGGTAGTGGCCACGTCAACGCTTTGTTTGCTAGTGAGCTGATAGCTAAAGCGGCAGGCGAGCGTGGGAACGCATCAACGACAATTTTTTGTCTTTTTACAGCCTGTCGTACTTTATCATCTAATGGAATACATGCTACGAGTTCAAGGCTAACATTCAAGAATCGCTCTGTGACTAGTGTCAACTTTGCAAACAATTCTCGCCCTTCACGGTAGCTTCTGACCATATTTGCTACAACTTTAAAGCGTTGAACTTGGTGTTCTTTACTCAACAGCTTGATTAATGCATAGGCATCTGTGATTGACGTCGGTTCATCACACACAACTACAACCACATCTTGAGCTGCTCGCGAAAAACTGATTACCATGTCAGAGATACCAGCAGCGGTATCAATCAGCAGGACATCCATTTCGTCTTCAAGACTACCAAATGCTCGAATGAGTCCAGCATGCTGAGCGTGAGAAAGCTCTGTCATGCTCTGTGTGCCAGAAGTTGCAGGAATTATCTTTATACCATAAGGCCCTTCGACAATCGCATCTTTTAGCTCACATTCACCCGCTAAGACATGTCCTAGATTACGTTTTGCACGAATTCCGAGCATCACGTCCACATTGGCCAGACCTAAATCAGCGTCGAGAACCATCACCTTCTTGCCTTGGCGAGCCATACAAATCGCCAGACCCAGTGTTACGTTTGATTTCCCCACACCACCTTTGCCGCCAGTAACAGCAATCACTTTGGTCAACGATGGTTGTGTTAAGCGACGGAGGCCGCTTGCTTGATCGTGTATCATATTCTCAGTCATAGTAGTCCGCCGCCTTAGAGTCCTTCACTGTCACTGTTCCAAAAGTGAGGTTCGTTCTCTGTCGACTTCTCTAACAGTTCATTTGCTTTCGCAAGCATATATTTTGGTTGCGCTATCACAATGTCTTCTGGTACGCGTTGACCATTAGCGATGTAAGCTACTGGCATTGCGTTTTGAATCACTACACTGATGAATTCGCCTAGGCTTAATGACTCATCAAGCTTCGTCATAATACAACCCGAAAGTGGTATACGTCGGAAGTGATCCAGCGTTTCTTGTAGAACACGACGTTGTGCGGTAGCCGGCAAAACAAGGTAGCTGTGAATCACTTCCCCACTCTCTTGCATTAGAGTGTCGAGCTGCTCGGAAAGCCTCACATCTCGTTGCCCCATCCCTGCCGTATCGACCAAAATCAGTCTTCTGTTTCTTAGCTGATATATAACATCGGCTAACTCGTTAGAATCTTTAGCAACTCTTACGGGACAACCCATGATTCTTCCGTAAATTGAGAGTTGCTCATGTGCACCTATGCGATATGTATCTGTTGTCACAAGGGCCACATTGTCGGCACCGTATTCCATGGCTGCGCGTGCTGCGAGTTTCGCTACGGTTGTTGTTTTCCCAACCCCCGTCGGACCCAACAATGCGACTACGCCACCACGTTTTAAAATGTCCTGTTTAGGAATATTGATTTGATCCGCCACCAGCGACAATAACGCTTTCCACGCTCGCGCTGGCTTTGTATCTTCCGGGATGTAACAGGCCATCTGGTCTGCTAACTCCGGAGAAACGCCCATTCGCTCTAAGCGCTTAATCAGCATCGCTCTTAGCGGCTCACGGCGTTCTACTTCTTGCCACATCAGGCCAGAAACTTGGTGCTCCAACAGACGACGAATTGACGTCATCTCTTCGCGCATGCTTTCTAGCTCATCGGCCGATTCGTCACGCTCATCACTTGGGCGACGTCGGTCATAGCGCGTCGGGTCCAGCTTGGGCGTCGGACGTTCAAATCGATTGTCCTGTGCGATTAGCTTCGCCAAAGGTGAATCTGGTTGATATGGCGCTGGCTTTTCTTGGTTGTAGCCGTCGCGATGCTTATTTTGGCGTTGCAGCAAAGCAGAGAGCGAATCTTCATTTTCCGCTACGTGGTCGTCAGTATCTGCTGCACCACCGCTATATTGCTTAAGCATATTAGCGAATCGCTGCGTCATTGAGCCTGTTTTTTCATTGTTACTGTTATTACTGTTCAGGCTAATTTTATCTTCATCTAAATGACGATCTTGGTAACGATCAGCAGAAGACGATGACATTTGACGATGTTCGTTATAGCGATTCGATTGAGAAGCACCGCGATTTTGCTGTGACGCTGCGCTTGCTTGAGACGGATTAGATTCACTATCTATCGCCGCAACAATCGCTACTCCACCAGCCACTTTCTTGTTTGACATGATCACCGCTTCCGCGCCTAACTCCTCTTTCACTTGGAGCAGCGCCGTTCTCATGTCTTTGGCAAAAAATCGCTTTATTTTCAAACTATGAATCCATTAATGATGCGTGAGATCAGTTACCCACGGCTTGCACAATTCTGATCTGTTTTTCATCCGGTATTTCTTGGTAAGACAGTACCCGGAGATTAGGTATTGTGTTCTTCACAAATTTCGCCAACGTCGAGCGTAATACACCGGAAGTAAGCAGAACGGCAGGTTCGCCTTTCAGTTCTTGTTCCTGTGTCGCTTGGCTTAGTGAAGACTGCAATCGCTCAGCGAGTCCCGGTTCAATCCCCGCGGATTCGCCTCCTGATGCTTGCATAGTTTGATGCAATATTTGTTCCAGTTCGGGTATCAAAGTGATCACTGGTAACTCAGGCTCTATACCATTGATTTCTTGAACAATTAGGCGTTTAAGACTAATTCGAACTGCTGCCGTCAATATGTCAGCTTCTTGACTCTTACTTGAGTACTCAGCCAAAGTTTGAACAATCGTGCGAATATCGCGGATTGGAATGGCCTCGTTTAACAAGTTTTGTAGGACTTTCACCACCACACCTAATGGTAATTGGTCAGGAACAAAGTTCTCGACCAACTTAGGCGCGCTGCGTCCCAACATTTCTAATAAATTCTCTACTTCTTCATGGCCAATTAGCTGTGATGCGTTGTTGGTCAATAGCTGGCTTAGGTGCGTCGCTAATACCGTTGATGAATCAACCACCGTATAACCTAAGGCTTGCGCGTGCTCACGCTGATCTTCTCGGATCCATACGGCTTCCAGTCCAAAAGCAGGGTCAATGGTTGGCTCACCATCAATCATGCCATACACCTGACCTGGGTTAATCGCTAACTCTTGATCCGGACGAATCTCTGCTTCGCCCACCGCAACCCCCATCAATGTAATTCGGTAACTGTTTGGGGTCAGCTCAAGATTGTCACGAATATGAACCGCTGGAATTAGGAACCCAAAATCTTGCGATAACTTTTTACGCACGCCTTTTACACGCTCTAACAGTTCCCCACCTTGGTCTCTGTCCACCAAAGGGATTAAGCGATAACCTACTTCCAAGCCAATAATATCGACTGGCTGGACGTCATCCCAAGACAGTTCGCGCTGTGAGGAAGGTTCTGTACCTTCGTCTGCTGTTGCTGGTAAAGCGGGCTCTTTCGCTTTCTGCTTCTGCCGTTTGTCGATGAAATATGCCGCTGCACCGGCCGCGACTGCCAGGCTCAAAAACGCAAAGTGTGGCATGCCCGGTACGATGCCCATCACACCAAGAATAGCCGCAGTAATCATCAGCGCTTTTGGGTTGTCGAACATCTGGAAAACCAGTTGTTCACCCATGTCTTCATCGGTGTTTTGGCGTGTCACCATCATTGCCGCTGCAATTGACAGCAATAGCGATGGGATTTGTGCGACCAAACCATCACCGATTGTCAGTAAGGTATAGATTTCAATCGCTTCACCGAAACCCAATCCATATTGCGCCATACCGATCGACAGACCGCCGACGATGTTGATAAACAGAATCAAAATACCGGCAATCGCGTCACCTTTTACGAACTTCGAGGCACCATCCATCGAGCCATAGAAATCCGCTTCTTTGGTCACTTCAAAACGACGAACTCTTGCCTGCTCTTGGTCTATCAATCCGGCATTCAAGTCCGCATCAATCGCCATTTGCTTACCCGGCAACGCATCAAGCGTAAAGCGAGCACTTACCTCAGAGATACGACCCGCACCTTTGGTCACCACCATAAAGTTGATGATCATTAAGATGAGGAAAACCACTAGGCCGACCGCGTAGTTACCACCAATAACGACGTTACCGAACGCCTCAATTACGTTACCTGCCGCATTACCGCCTTCATGACCATGCAGTAAGACGACACGAGTCGAGGCAACGTTCAAAGCCAAGCGGAGCAACGTGGCGATCAGCAATACCGTTGGAAAAGCAGCGAAGTCCAAAGGGCGACGTGTGTAAACGGTCACTAACAACACCACCATCGACAGCGCGATGTTAAAGGTGAAGAACATATCCAGCAAAAATGCTGGAATCGGCAGTACCACCATCGCTAGGGTGGCCAAAACCATCACCGGAGCACCAATAGCTGGCATTTCACGTTGAGGGATTCGTGGCAATTTATCTGCAAACGGCAGGCTTAACTTCATACTGCGAGAGATCTCAATCGATTGAAGCGTCACGTAAGCTCTTACTATTAATACGCGACCGCTTTAGCCTAAAAGTTTAGGTAGGGTTGATAATTAAAGCGTTTTAAGCAATCTATGTACCATAATTAGCGCCAAAATAATGACTAAACACTCAAATAGAGCTTAGCTTTTGATCAAACGAGCTTTTTTAAGGCTTTACCGCTTTTCGTATCAATGGCGGTGCTCGGGCGGGATTGGCAAATCATAATCTTGAATTTTCGGGCGCTGTCCACCTCGTTTTCGGTATTGCTTCAATTGGAATACAAATGCCAAAACCTGAGCGACGGCAGTAAATAACCCATCGGGGATCTCTTGCTCGAGCTCTGTCGTGTGGTACAACGCACGAGCCAAAGGTGGTGCGGGCACAATCGTAATGTCATGTTCGCGGGCGACTTCTCGAATCTTCATCGCCATGTGGTCAGTACCTTTAGCGATCACGACTGGCGCACGGTCTGTCTTCTGCTTATAACGAAGCGCTACCGAGAAGTGCTCAGGGTTAGTAACAATAACATCAGCTTGAGGAACATCCGCCATCATTCGACGTTGAGCCGCTTCCCTTTGCAACATACGAATACGGCCTTTCACTTCCGGCTTACCTTCAGTCTCTTTGTATTCGTCTTTGACTTCTTGCTTGGTCATTTTTAACTGATCGGCGTGCTGCCAAATTTGAAATGGAATATCGATGGCAACCACAATCAATAGCGAGCAACTGATCAGCAAAATAAAGTTCAGCAAAATATCTAAAGCATGGAAGATGTTTTGCGGATACACATCCATGCTCAATTGAATCAGATCGGCCTGCGATGCTTGGATCAAATAGATGGCGACACCAGTGACCAGAACCACTTTAAGGATTGATTTGATCAACTCTACCCAGCTTTGCATGCCAACCATTCGCTTTAAGCCGCTAAGCGGATTCATTTTCGACAGCTTGGGCATGGCCGCTTGGGCAGAAAAACTGATTCCTCCCACACCTGCTGCTCCAATCATGGCGGCGGTAAACAATGTCGCTAACACCAAAAATAGTGGGAACAACAAATCACTCATCGCGCCCAAAGCGATATCAAACAGTTTTGCAGTATCGAAAATCTCTTCTCGTTGAAGATCAAATAAACGGCTCATGATGGAAAACAATGAACGTGCTAACGCCTCGCCAAACCACATCAATGAAATGGCGCCAACGATCAGCACAGATGCTGATGCAAGCTCTTTAGATCGAGCGACCTGCCCCTTTTCTCTGGCTTGTTGTAACCGTCGGGGCGTGGCTTCTTCGGTGCGTTCCTGACCGTCTGATTCTGCCAAATCTTAGCACTCCAAGCGAATAAGCCGACAAATCTGCGCCTCACCCACTGTCCAGAACATTTCATAATGACTGTATAGACCAGCCAGTATGTACCAACAAAGTAATAGACCCACCATCAAAGCAAAAGCAAAACCAAGCGAGAAGATATTCAGCTGTGGTGCGGCACGGGTCATTACACCAAACGACAAGTTAATGGTCAGTAGTGCAATAATGCCGGATAGAGACATACTCAATGCCGTTTGGAACATAATACCAAGCCAGCCTGCCATTTCACGGAAATCAACCGCGTTGAGCGAGCCGGAGCCAATCGGCAAAGTTTTAAAACTGAACACCACCAATTGCAGCATTTTTAAGTGTCCATCGGTGGCAAGGAAAAACATTGTCGTTAAGAACATGAATAACTGGCCAAGCAATGGCGTGTTCTGACCATTTGCAGGATCAACCATAGAAGCAAAGCCCAAACTTGATTGCATACCCAATATTTGACCAAGTAGGACAAAGGTTTGAATCATAAATTGAGTAACCATACCCATCGCTATGCCGATGATCATTTGCTCGGCAATGGTCATGAAGCCACGAAACGAGAGTAGCTCAATGTCTTGAGGTACGGCGGGGATGGCTGGCATGACAGCGAAAGTGATGGCTAAACCGAGGTAAAGGCGGATTCTTGGCGAAACAAATCGGGCCCCGGTTACTGTCATCACCATCAACATGGATGAGATACGAACATAGGGCCAGAAGTAGTTTGCGATCCAATCTAAGACAACGCTAGTGGGGTACTCCATAGGCGCCTCTAATAAAGCACCTGAGGTAAGCGTTCAATCAAGCCATAGAAATATTCCATCAACATTTGCGTCATCCAATGCCCAAACAGCATCAGGGCCAAAAGCGTGACAATCAAACGCGGTAAGAAGCTCAATGTTTGTTCGTTGATGGATGTCGCAGCTTGAAAAATCGCGACTACAAGGCCGATAAGCAAGCTCGGGATGATAATAGCGCAGACCATGATAAGCACCATCCAAAGTGCTTCACGGAAAAGCTCGACAAACATTTCTGGTGTCATGTCTTATCCTCTATCTGCGCTTATCTAAAGGGCAAAGCTGCCCGCAAGTGTCGAGAGTATCAAGTTCCAACCATCGACCAATACGAACAACATCAACTTGAACGGCAACGAAACAATCATTGGTGACAACATCATCATACCCATTGCCATCAGTACCGAAGCGACTACAAGGTCAATAATCAAAAACGGCAAGAAGAGCATAAAGCCAATTTGGAATGCAGTTTTTAGCTCTGAGGTGATAAAAGCCGGAATCAACACCGCCATCGACACATCTTCTGGATTCTCGACTTGCTCTCCTGACATGGTTACGAACGTCTCCAAGTCTTTGATTCGGGTCTGCTTAAGCATAAATGCTTTCATTGGCGCTTGTGCAGCATCAAACGCTTCTCGCGCCGTGACTTGCTCGTTCAAATAAGGCTGAACAGCTTTGTCGTTGATTTCGTTCAGGACAGGGGACATAACAAAAAAGGTCAAAAACAGCGCAATACCAATAATAACCTGATTAGAAGGCGTTTGTTGCAAACCCATTGCCTGACGCAATATCGACATCACCACCACAATTCGAGTGAACGAGGTCATCAGAATCACCATGGCAGGCAAGAAGCCAAGCATGGTCATTAACGCTAAAATTTGTAGTGTAACCGAGTAGTCTTCACTGCCATCAGGGTTCGTGGTCATGGTGAATGCTGGAATACCACCGCCACTAGAAACGGACATAGCACGGCTAGCACCAGTATCACTTTGCATAGCCTGAACTGTAACACCACTTCCATCGGCTAAGTTATCTGGCAGCGCTGACTCCTCTGCTTCAGCAAAGGTAAATGAAGAAAACAGCACGCCGACAAAAAGTAACAACGTACTCAGGAGCAAACGAATTGGATTACCCTTTGTCATGTTTTTTGATCAGCTGGCTAAATTGAGTCGCAAAAGCATTGGTCGCCAACTCTTCCTCTTTCAGTGGCTTATCTAACTTGGCTAAAGTTTGGATCGATTGGCTAGTAATCCCAACCAAAAACTGTTCTTCACCCACTTGAACTACTGCGATTCTTTCTTTTGTACCCACTGGCAACTGACTCACTATACGCAAGCCCTTTTGTTGTCCCATCGCTGGCACTTGCATACGTTTCAGCAACCAAGCCAGCAAAAGAATCACGCCGATTACAAGCACAAGCGAGCCAAGTGTCGTCGCAAGATCCAGATTATTTGGTGCGGCAGCAAATGCATAAGGAGCACTTAGTATTAAGCTCAGTGCTCCAGTGATTTGCTTCAATCGCATTTTGATTGAACGACTCATCTTAACGCAGCTTCTTAATTCGTTCAGTTTGGCTGATCACATCCGTCAAACGGATACCAAACTTATCGTTGACGACCACGACTTCGCCGTGAGCAATCAAAGTACCGTTAACCAATACGTCGAGCGACTCACCGGCTAGACGATCCAATTCAACAACCGAACCTTGGTTAAGCTGCAACAGGTTCCGAATGCTAATTTGAGAACGACCGACTTCCATCGAAATCGTCACCGGGATATCCATAATAGTGTCGAGTTTACGACGCTCATCTTCGCTAATTGGGCTTGAAGTGTCTTTTAGCTCTTCCAGTGGCGCAGCCAATACTTCATCTACGTCTACAGAAGGGGCAGACGGGTCTTCGCCAAGAGCGGCTGCCCATTCGTCTGCTAGCTTTTGATCGTCACTTGGTTCCATTTTTCTATCCTGTGTTACGCCTTACTCATGCCATAGCATGTCTGTTTAATAAGGTATCTTAATGGTCTATATCGTCTTCACTCTCAAGCTCGGACATGATGTCTTTACCTAAGAAAGCTAAATCTGTTTTGACGACATGTGGGCGCTCAATTTCCTCAGAAATTTGCACCGCTAATTTATCTTCCGAACGACCCATTTTTACGCGATAGGTCGGTAGGTCTTCTACAAACATCGTCGCATGTTCTGGCATTTCAATCGGGATGATATCGCCCGGTTGCAGCTCCATGAGATCACGCAAAGAAATGTCTTTTTCGAGCAAGTTCACACGGAAGTTAACCGGACAATCCATGATCTCTTCACGTAGTGCTGAGCTCCAGCGAACGTCCGTTTCCATCTTGTCGGACTGAACACCTGCATCCAATAGTTCACGGATAGGCTCAACCATGGAGTAAGGCATAACGACATGAAAATCGCCGCCACCGCCGTCAACTTCTATATGGAATGAACTCACGACAATCACTTCTGTCGGGCTGACAATGTTTGCCATGCTTGGGTTTACTTCAGAGTCGAGATATTCGAACTCTACCCCCATCACTGGCGACCACGCTTCTTTATAATCTTCAAATACAATTTTCAGTAACAACTGAATGATGCGGCGTTCCGTTGGGGTAAATTCACGGCCTTCTATTTTGGCGTGGAATCGACCATCACCGCCAAAGAAGTTTTCTACCAGAATAAAGACTAAACGAGCCTCCATGGTGATCAACGCAGTGCCTTTTAACGGACGAAAACGCACCATGTTCAAACTGGTTGGCACGTACAATGTGTTCTGGTATTCACCAAACTTCATCATCTGCACGCCATTGATCGACACCTCTGCCGTTTTACGCAGCATATTAAACAGACTAATACGCATGTGCCGTGCGAAGCGCTCGTTGATAAGTTCGAGCGTCGGCATTCGACCACGTACGATTCTGTCTTGCGACGAGAAATCAAAATTGACGGCGCCCTCAGTGTCGTTTTCTATCGGTTCATCGACGTCATCAACATCGTCAACCCCATGCAATAGCGCATCAATTTCGTCTTGGCTTAATAGATCGGTCACGTTTTACCTATTGAATAACAAAATCTGTAAACAGTACTTTTTCAATCACTGGCTTACCGACCGCAGCATTCAGCGCTGCTTTGATATCTTCGGAAGCACGATCGCGCAATTCCACTCGTCCTGTAGGAGAGCGCAATTGATCAACCGTCGCGGAAGCAAACGTTGATAGCATAGAGCTTTCAATCAGTGGCGAATGATACCGCGCCAACTCTTCATTTTCTGCACCGCGAACCATTAACTGCGCTTTAATTTGAACCAACCTATCGCGGCTATCCCCAGTAACGTTAAATACAAATGCCTGAGGAAGATTCACATACGCGATGGGCGCAGCATCCGATGCCTTCACTTGAGCCTGTTGAGACGATTCAGCCTGAGCAGGTTCATCAGAGCCCATTAGAAAAAATGCCGCTGCCCCGCCACCAAGTAGTAATACTACAACAGCGATGATGATGATAAGTAACTTGCTTTTTCCTTTCGGCGCATCGGCCCCTTGTAACTGTTCTTCTGCCATTCTTGTCTCTTATTGTTCTTTTGAGTTACCAAGACGTTTTAGTGAGTTGCTTGGTAACCATATTCCATTGCCGTTAAACGGCCTTTTATGCGTAAAAACTAATTCCATCACGCTTTGAAGCGACATTCAAATCCAGATTGACATCAGATTCAAAACCCTCTTCGGACTGTCCAGAAAAACCGCCACTTTGCGCGCTTTGACCATGTTGTTCAGCAGTATACCTACCTTGCTGTTGCCCGCTGTTTTGTTGCTGGACGGAAGAATCAGCCAGCTGTATACCTTGTTGTGCTAGCATTTCTCTCAAACGAGGGAGCGTCTGTTCAATAATGTCACGAGCTTGCGGGTTGTTCACTGTAAAATGTACATTGGCAACGTCGTTATTCATGGTCATACGAATTTGCATACGACCTAACTCTGGTGGATCAAGACGAATATCGAGATTTTTCAGATTCTTCGACATCATCATTTGCACTTTTTCCGCAACTTGCTCGTTGGCTAGCTCTTTAGTTAGTTGCAACGGAAGCTGAGCTTGTTGTGCAGCATCAATACGCGCTTGTTGCTGCACATTAATTCCTTGCTGACCTGCCATAGCCTGAAGCTGTCCAGCGAAGCCGTGTTGGAGGTCCGGCTTATCTTGTCTATCCGCAGTCGCCTTTAGCGCACCAGTCGCCAATGCTGCGTTCATCACTTTCTGGCTAATCTCTCCGTCTTTCACACCTTGAAGCGACGTCGGCACTTGGGCGGCTATCAACATATCGGGCGTTGGAGATAATGCGACTTTTTCTCCACTATGAGCAGTTTGTGGCTGGGGTACTTGAGCCGCTGTATGCTGGATTTGCTGAGACACTGCCATAGGTCCAGCCTGGCGAGTTAAATTACGTTGTACTTGTTGCTCTGCGAGAATCTGTTTAATGTCATTAGGGAGCGCAACAAATTGGGCAAGGTCTTGCTCAGGAATATCCGCCGTGATCGTTCCTTGTTTCAACCTTTCAATGATCTGAGCTTCTTGCTGAGTCAGTGCTTTTCCTTGCGCCAACTTAGTATCTATAACTTCAAGTTCATCCAAGGAGACTCGTGGAAGCGCGTCGATGTTGGAACCATCAACGTCTGTTAACAACGGCGACAGATCATTAGCTACTTCACCACTGACTGCGCTCTTAGCCGTCGGATGGCTGGCTTGTTTCGCTAGCTCTTGCCAAGCAGCAAACTCAGGCGAAAGTTTGTCGACATCGATAGGTTGACCATTCTTATCTAAAATTGGCTCTAAGTCTTGTCCTGGGATCATCTGTGCTTGTTCAAGCGAATGAACTGATGGCGTTTCATTCAAAGCAAGCTCATCAAGGTGTGTCGAAACGGTTGCTTGCTCGTGGAACGAATGCACTAAATTCGCGCTCTGAGGCAAAACTTTGCCACTATCGATGGATGCATTACTCGCATTCAGGGTTTGATTCGCTTGTTCAATTCGACCAAGAAGCTGTTGTCCTTCGCCCATCGTGCTTTTTACGTCCACTGTATTTGATGGGTTGCTCGTATCGATTGATGTTGATTTCACTTTTTCAATAGCTTCAACATCATGCTCCAAAGGTGTGCTGTTACTCGCCTTTTGTAAACTTGCTTCTTCACTTAAGGTTGCATTCGGTTTGTTTGCTGATATTTCATCAAAACCATGGGTCTCGTCACTGACGGATTCTTGGCTTTCTTGCGCCAACAATTCGTCCGAGACGTTAGCAGAAGAAGTACTGCCTACATCCGCTCTTTCTTTTTCTTCAACCACTGTCGATTCTGTTGCTACTTTTTCGGGCTTTTGTTTACCAGCAAACGCATCGGTTAACGTTTCTAAAAATCCCTTGCTCTCAGTGCTCTCTGCGGACGCTTTAGCGGACACATCAGAAACTGGCGTCTTGGTAGTCGCAGATACATGGGACAAATTCACACTCATTTAGAAACTCTCGTTCTCGTGGCTCTGAGTATATCGCTGGCAGGCAGCAATACTGGCGGCAAACTAAGGTCAAAAAGACCCGACACTGACAGCTAAAATGCAAAAATCACACCACAATATTGAGCCAATTCTCGGCAAGCTAATAGATGGCATGTTTATGGAACAAACATCAACAATACTATCCGATAACCTGGTTCCTAACATGATGTACAGCTACTTGATTGACTTTGAAAAACGATAAGCGTAAACAGACACTTGGCTTAACAATTAAGGAATCACTTTGAAGATCACAGAATTACGCCAATATAGAATCAGAGCAGGCAAAACAGAACAGTGGCTAAGTTGGATGAAGGAAGAACTGTTGCCCTATCAACGCTCACAAGGCATGCGTGTACTGAATACTTACGTCCACACTGGTGATGATGGACATGACTATTTTGTTTGGCTTCGAGAGTTCGACAATGAACAAGCACGCCAGGCTCTCTACGAAAAAACATACAACGAGTGGTGGGTTCGCGAGATTCGACCGAAGGTATTTGAGCTAATTGAACAAGACTCAATCAAAGTTACCTTACTTGAATCGGTAGAGATGTAGTCAACTGCAACACCGTAATGCAATATCGAACCGATAACGTTTAGAAACGATGTGGTTTTCGACTATAAAGTAAGGTGGAAAACTCGTCCATTTGCTTTTGTTCGCGCTTAGCTTCAGCAAGTTGTTTCTCTTTTTCGCGTTTATCTATCATCCACTCATAGGATTTGCGTTCTTTACGCACGGTTAACCAATATTCTTTACAGTTTTCAACCTGCTCTTTGAAATGACTTTCTGCTTGCTTTTGCTTAGATAAAGTTTCATCTAGCTGGGTAAGGAATCGATTTAAGTGTCCATATTGACTTGCCGTTAGGCCCGCCTGACCACGGTCGACGAGTTGCTGGCAATAATCAAGCCGATACTTTTCAATTTGTTCAACCTGACGGTAATAATCTTCGAGTTCAGAACGCGCTTTGTTCAGTGCAAGCACAGCTTGGTCTTCACGATCCTTAGTTTGCTCAAGTAGAAACTCCATCGCATTATTCATGCGCTATCACCCACCCAAAATGTTTCTAAGCATATTGACGCACATATCATATGACACTGATTCTTTCATGCTCTGCTGCAAGTATTCGTCTAACTTCGGTTTCAAAGTAAATGCGCCATCAATAGCAGGATCGGTACCCGGTTTGTACGCTCCAATCGAGACCAAATCTTGATTCTTGCGACAAATAGACAAGACCTGTCGCACCGCTTTTGACATCAGAACGTGCTCTTCGGTCGTGATTTGCGGCATAACACGGCTCACCGACTTCTCGACATCAATCGCCGGATAATGGCCTGCATCCGCCATTTCACGAGAAAGTACAATATGGCCATCAAGAATAGCTCGCGATGCGTCCGCTATCGGATCTTGCAAATCATCCCCTTCGGTCAACACGGTAAAGAACGCCGTAATCGAGCCTTGCTCGGCACTTCCATTACCCGCTCGCTCAACCAGCGCTGGCAGCTTGGCAAATACAGAAGGCGGGTAACCTTTCGTCGCTGGCGGCTCACCAACAGAAAGTGCGATTTCACGCTGTGCTTGTGCAAAACGAGTCAACGAGTCCATCAATAGCAGAACATCTAACCCTTGGTCTCGGAAGTATTCAGCAATCGTTAATGCCGTTTGGCACCCCTTTAAGCGCATTAGAGGTGAAGCATCGGCAGGCGCCGCGACCACCACTGAGCGGCGACGACCGTCCTCACCCAAGATCTCTTCGATGAACTCTTTAACTTCACGTCCACGCTCACCTATCAGGCCGACGACCACAACCTGTGCGGTGGTGCCTCGCGTCATCATGCCAAGCGTGACCGATTTACCCACACCAGAACCTGCAAACAGACCGATACGCTGACCTTTACCAACCGTCAACAAACCATTGATGGCTTTTAGGCCAACATCGAGCGGTTCAGAAATTGGTTTTCGAGCCAACGGGTTGATCGGCTCGGCATTAAAAGAGGCACGGTGATCGGTATACAAAGGGCCAAGTCCATCAAGTGGATTCCCAACCCCGTCTATCACGCGCCCAAGTAACTCCATGCCGACAGGCAAACCAGCGTCACTGGTTAAAGGGGTGACCCTCGCGCCAGGTAAAATGCCCGTAATTTGTTCGCTTGGCATTAAAAATAGGTTGTCACCTGAAAAGCCGACAACCTCGGCTTCCATCTGACCTGACATGGTTTCCACTAAGCATAAACTGCCAATTGGTGCGCGACAGCCGGTCGCTTCCAACGTTAACCCAACCACACGCACCAGTTTGCCAGAGGCGACAGGGCGCGTCGTAAGGCCTTCAACTTTGTAGCTTTTTAAGCGGTCAGCGAGTGCTTGCATGGATTACTCACCCTCTTGATGACGGTTTGCGCCACAAAAGCTGTGCAATACGCTTTTGACGCGTTCTTCCATGCGATAATTAATGCTTGATTCACCGGCTTCAATCTGGACGTCACCTCGATTGAGCGATGGTTCAGCAACTAACGTCCAGTTGCGACAATCAAGGTCTTCTTCACCATAAGCTGAACGAATAATCGCGACATCTTCTGGATTCAGGTGCAAGGTAATAGGGTGGCCTGATATTGGTAGCGCTTCAACCGACTGCTTCACTGTATCTAAAATAATTTGAGGGTTGGTTTGTACTTCAACGTGCACCACTTCTTTAACTAAACAGAGCACCATATCCACCAGCTGCTTTTCAACCTGAGCATTCATCAACTCCAAAGGTTGAGCAAACTGATTGGCCAAGTTCATAAAAGTTTCAACTTGCTGCTGAATGTATTCTTGCCCTGCAGTTACCCCTTCAGCTTTTCCGAGCTCGAGACCTTCAGCATGGCCGGCTTGCAACCCTTCTTCTTTACCTTTGTCGTAACCTTGCTTAAAGCCAGCTTCCTGACCTTGATGTAAGCCTTCTTGATAAGCACCTTGCTTAATCAGTTCAATTTGCTCTTCGGTTAGCGCAAGTGGCTGCTCTTCTTCAGGCTCATCAAAATTCGGCACCCATCCCGGGTCATAGTTGAACGCGGTTTGTTTTGCTTGTTTGGCTTTAGGCTCGCCATAATCAGGCAGCCCCCAACGTTGAGGTTCGATCATCGAATCATCTTCATCAGGACGGATAAATCCACGTTTTCTATCGCCAGCCATGGGTTACCTATTGTGTGTTCGATTAAGAAGTGAGGGTGCTCCGCAATAGGATAATTGCGAAGCAATAGAAATTATAAGAATTCGTCAGCACCGCCAGATAGCATAAGCTCACCAGCATCCGCCATTCGACGGGCAATTGCTAAGATTTCTTTCTGAGCGGCTTCTACATCTGCCACTCGTACTGGCGGCATCGCTTCTATGTCATCACGCATCATATCAGCAGCACGTTTAGACATATTCTTGAAGACTTTCTCACGTAACGAGTCATCTGCACCTTTGAGTGCTTTTTGCAACACGTCTTGTGGTACGTCACGCAGCAACTTCTGAATACCTTGGTCGTCCACCTCGACTAAGTTTTCGAAGACAAACATTAGGTCTTGGATTTGCGTCGCCATGTCTTCGTCCTGATCGCGAATTTGCTCCATCAACAAACCTTCGACGTTGTTGTCTAGGTAGTTCATGATCTCCGCTGCTGCTTTCAGGCCGCCAATTTTGGCTGCTTGTGCACCCGCTTGACCCGCGAACTGTTTCTCCATGATTTCGTTCAGCTCTGCCAATGCTGATGGCTGAACTTCTTCAAGGTTGGCAATACGCATCATCAGATCCAAACGCACGCGCTCAGGGAACTGAGACAAAATCTCTGCAGATTGGTCTGCTTCTAAATAAGACAATACGATAGTTTGAATCTGTGGGTGTTCATTGACAATAATGCTCGCCACTTGGCGTGGGTCCATCCATTTCAAAGAATCCAAACCCTTTGAGCCCGTACCAAGTAGGATCTGGTCAACTAAGTTGTTGGCTTTGTCTTCACCAAGAGCGGCAACCAGTGCATTACGCATAAAGTCTTCGCTGCCCATACCAATGTTGGTGTATTTCTGGATATCCTCCAAAAACGCACGATGAACAGCAGATACCTTGTCTTGGCTGAGATCCTTCGCGCGAGCCATCGCACTACCAACACGCTGAACCTGTTTTGGTTCTAGGTGACGGATAATGCCAGCTGCATCTTGTTCATTAAGACTCAATAGCAAAATTGCCGCTTTTTCTTCGCCAGTAATGGTTGAAACATCCAGCTCTACTGGCATTCCCGCAGCGTTATCATCTTGAGGTACGATATCGTTAGCCATTGTCATTCATCCAGTTTTTCACTACTTGAGCAGCCAATTCAGGTTCATTCGCAACCAGAGCGCGAACCGCTTTCAATACATCTTCATCTTTATGAAGGTTTGGCAAATCAATACTTGAGCCAAACTCGAACAGTTCGCTGCTTTCGATGTCACTGCCAATCAAGCTAGTTTCACCATCCGCACCAATCGGCAAGCCGTCTGGTCCGTACATTTCGTCTTCATCATCGCTGGTAGGGTTAAGCAATTTCTTCATTGCTGGGCGAACCAGAACCAACACAACCACAATAATCACTAATGCACTTGCGAACCAACGAACCCAATCACTGAAGTTAGGGTGCTCCCAAATTGGTGGTTCTTCTAGCTGCTCAGCCTCTGGCTCAGCAAACTTTACACTCAATACATTCAGCAAATCGCCACGGCCTTGGTCAAAGCCAACGGTACCAATTAATACTTGGCGAATGGCATTGATTTCAGATTCGGACATTGGGGTATAAGTCACTTCACCCGTATCAGGGTTAACTTGACGACGGTCTTTAATCGCAACAGAAACGGTCTGACGAGCCACCGTCCCGGTCTGCTTTCGCTCGTGGCTGATGGTGGTATCTAGCTCAAAGTTACGCGTGGACTCTTTACGAACTGACCCCTGCCCCATGACAGAACCATCTTTCATTTGAGCCACATCTTGCGGAATAGAGGCATCCGCTGGAGGCTGATTACTCAACGCACCCGGAATACCCGCTACCATGTTACCGTTATTGTAATCTTCGAGTGCGTACTCACTGCGGGTCGCAGGGGTGTTTGGATCAAAACGTTTGCGAGTTTGTTCAACCGCACTGAAATCCATTTGGATATCAACCTGCGCCGTATAGTTGCCATAACCTAAAATGGGTAATAGTACGGAATCAATTTTTTCGCGCAGCGCTTGCTCTTGGCTGCGTTCTAATTCTTGTTCTTTGCGTCGCGCCGCAGAAGCAGGATCTTGGGAGCCTGAGCTGAGTAAGCGGCCATGCTGATCTGTGACGGTAATTCGAGAAGTTTTCATTCCCGGCACGGCACTCGCTACCATGTCGACAATAGAATCCACTTCTTGCTGCTTAAGGTTAGTGCCTGTCGACAATGTCAAAAATACCGACGCAGACGCTTCTTGGTTATGACGCACAAACACGCTGTGCTTTGGCAGTGCCAATAACACTCGTGCTTTGCGAACTTGCTTCATCTCTTCAATTGCTTGAGCTAATTGGCGCTCTCGACTGAGTTTCAGACGCTCTTGCTCAAGACGTTGTGAAACACCAAAGCCCATGTCTTGCAGCAAAATATCATCGCCTGCTTCTGTAGCTTGGTTAACGCCGGAACGAACCATGCCAAGTTTGATCGAGTTGTACTCACTCGATTCAACAGAAACAGTATTGCCATCAAGCTTATAATTGATTTTCTGCTGGTCCAGATAATCCAGAACGGGGATCAATTCTTCGGTCTCATACGCACCAAGTGGGCGCATTTCCGGTTCTTTGACCCAAAAGAACAGCATCACGATCAATGCAACACAGATGGATATCGACAGCACAAGCACAACCTGACGAAGTAAATCGAGGTCGCCCACTGCCATATCGAATTTTGACGCACTGCGCTCCTCTAGATCTGGATTTTGACTCTCCACATCCACATCGGAACTTGCTACCAGTGCACCATCTGAGCCGCCTTCAGTGACGGTTAAATCTGTAGACTTGTCTGCCACACTTATTACCTAAATTACACTGGCATGTTCATGAGGTCTTTATATGCCTCAACGAGTTTATTGCGAATTTGAACCGTCGCATCAAAAGCGACACTAGACTTGTTACGAGCGATCATAACGTCAGAAAGGGATACATCGGCATCACCACGATCAAAACGGGTTTGTAAATCACCAGATGCTTTTTGAAGTGTGTTTACGTTATTGATGGCTTTAGTTAGGAGATCGTTAAAATCTGCTCCAACTTTCGCCCCACTTGCAGTAGGAGCCGTATTGGTTGCTTCTACCATCATGGCGCGCATTTCTGCCTGAATACCATCAATTTTCATTAGCACCTCTAAGCCAAAAGATTGACTATTAACAAAACTGATTATTGACACAGCAATTAACGTGCCATAAGACATTGGCAATCAATTTACTTACACTTTTTGTCTTATGGCCGTTGTCTGTGTTAATTCGG
Organism: Vibrio sp. Vb0598; assembly: GCF_033338935.1. Classification (NCBI taxonomy): domain Bacteria; kingdom Pseudomonadati; phylum Pseudomonadota; class Gammaproteobacteria; order Vibrionales; family Vibrionaceae; genus Vibrio; species Vibrio sp. Vb0598. The sequence continues at coordinate 111,936 of NZ_JAWOTP010000013.1, forward strand.
GATATCTATACCAGCATCACGCATTTTGGCAAGCTTATAGCGCAAGGTTCGAGGGCTTATACCCAGTTTCTCCGCCATTTCTTTGCGTCGACCATTACACTCAACCAAAGTCTCCAAAATAATGGCGTATTCTTGATCGCGCAGCTCGCTGCCTAAGCCTTCTCCACCAGTTACTGGGCGGCTGACACTCTCAGCTTGAGCAACTGGCTTAACATTGGGCACGACCATATCTGCGTTTTGCACCACGTGTTGCAAGCTATTGGCATCTTGCCAATCTACGCCCTCAAGCAAAATGTGCTCTGCATCGATGTCGCCATTTTCACTTAATATCAGCGCTCGTTGAACCACGTTATCCAATTCACGAACATTACCCGGCCAAGGGTATTGCAATAGTTTTTCTAACGCAACGGTCGAGAATTGAGGCACTGGCATGCCCATTTTGCTGCAATGACGCTCAGCAAGATGCTTGGCAAGCGGTGCAATATCGCCTTTACGTTCTTTAAGTGCAGGCCACGCAATTGGGAATACATTCAGGCGGTAATATAAGTCCTCTCTGAAGTTTCCTTCTGACACGTATTGCTTAAGATCACGGTTACTCGTCGCTAACACACGAACATCTAACTTGATGCTTTTGCGACTGCCTAGGCGCTCTACTTCTCGCTCTTGCAAAACACGCAACAACTTCGCTTGCAGGTTCAGGTCCATTTCGCTGATTTCATCAAGTAAGATTGTGCCACCTTGCGCTTGTTCAAACTTTCCTGGGCATGCCTGAACAGCACCAGTAAATGCGCCCTTTTCATAGCCAAACAGTGTTGCTTCGAGCATATTGTCAGGAATCGCAGCACAGTTAATTGCGACAAAAGGACCATTTTTACGATTTGACGCGTTGTGAATATAGCGCGACATCACTTCTTTACCTGAGCCACTAGGACCTAGCACCATAACATTCGCATCTGTACGTGCCACTTTATCGGCCAACGCAAGTAGACGCAGACTTTTTTCATCAGCAACGATAGCATCACCGTTGTCATCACTTTTTATCGGTGCATAACGACTGACCATATTTAGCAACACTTCTGGTGCAAATGGTTTCGCCATGTAGTCAATCGCGCCATCTTTCATTGCAGACACGGCATCTTCAATGTTGGCGTACGCCGTCATTAGCAATACTGGTAAGTTAGGCCAATTCTGCTTGATGCTTTTGAGCAGAGCTAAGCCACCCATACCCGCCATTTGCACATCAGAAACGACGATATCAACCGTATTCGATTTCAGCTTCAACAGTGCATCTTCAGCACAGTCCGCTTCCAACCATTCATACCCTGCCAGAGCCAGAGTATCGACTAGGGCTTCACGAAGACCTTCATCGTCTTCTACGATCAGCACTTTGCTTTGCGCCATTATGATTCTCCAGAAATTGTTATTACCAAAAGCCGCTTATTGCGCTTCTGTTTGCACTCGCTCTAGCGGAATGCACATGGTGAAGCAGGCTCCATCACCCTGCTCTGAAATAAGTTCCAATCGACCGTCATGGGCACGGCAAACCATTTGAACAACTGCCAACCCTAATCCAGTTCCTTGAGAACGTGTGGTAAAAAATGGCTCCATGATTTTGGCTTGCAGTTCTTCGGGCACTCCCGGTCCGCTGTCTTGCACAGAAATGCGTAACTCACCATTTACCGGGCGGAAAAAAATATCGACTTGCGATTCTTTACCAGACATTTGAATCGCATTCATGACCAGATTACTTAATGCGGATGCAATGGCGTTCGCATTGCCTAGTAGCTCAGTTTGTTCTTCTTCCACTTCTAGGCAGTAATCAATACTGTTGTTTTTTAGCGCGGTTTCGACCATCGGCTGATATTCCGCTACCAACTGGGCAATCGTGAATGGCTTAATGACTTTATTATCACCACCTTTAGCAAAAAGCAGCATATCATTAACCTGCTTTTCCAAATCGTGCAGTCGATCCATTAATTTGGTTTGGAAGCGATCTTTTGTCGCTGGAGGAAGATTTGGCGCTCCCAAATTGGATGCATATAACATAGCGCTCGACAGCGGCGTTCTTACTTGGTGAGCAAGCGACGCAACCATACGTCCTAACGACGATAAGCGCTGTAAATCACTGACACGAGCTTGAAGTAAACGGGTTTCGGTTAAATCGGTAATCAGGATCAATTGACCTGTTGTGGACGCCGAGATGGCGAGTCGAACTTTACGGCCATTCCGCAGGGAAACTTCATGGCCATCATCTTCACGTGGGTCAAACACCGCCTGGATAACGTTGAACCATTTTTCGTTAACCAGTGGAATCTCAAGAATTCGGTGCGCTTCTGGATTTGCTTCACGCACTACTCCGTACGTATCGAGCAAAATCACTCCAGCAGGCATCACATCGAGCACCTGTTTGTAGCGCTCAACCTGATTCTCTACGGAATCTAAATGGGATTGATTGGTGTTGTTATCCATTACTGCCTGTCGAAATATCGCCGCTAAAACTAAAATAGCTTGGTAAGCAATTAGCGTACCAAGCTATTTTTTATATTTATCAGGACGTTAAGCCATCGACAATAAGTTGACACTCAGAGATAACGGTTTTGGATGCCAGAAAAGCGATGTTAACCAGCCCAAGTGATTATTCAGATATCGTCTTAAAACTTCACTTTACCTAGCGCTGTAAGTTGTACTTACGCATTTTTTCCACCAGCGTAGTACGTCGCATACCCAGCATGTCGGCCGCTCTTGCTACAACGCCACCCTGCGCTTCTAATGCTTGGCTGATCATATTAACTTCTAAATCAGCCAGCAGCTCTTTCAAATTAACCCCTTCCGGTGGCAGCGCTTGCGGGGCGTTCATGCTGTGATCAAGGTCGTCTTGATCTTCAAAGCTAAAATCTTCAGAGAAGATATCTTGGAATACGTCACGCTCTTGCTCTTCCACCGAAACAAATGGATTGCTCTCTGGTTGGAACTCTGGGATGTCACTGTAGCGATATTTGGTTGGTAGATGGTTTACATCCACCAAGCTATTTGGATACAGAATAATCATTCGCTCAACAAGATTAGCCAACTCGCGTACGTTGCCCGGCCAGTGATGCTCCATAAGTGAGTTGATTGCACGAGGTGTAAAGCAGATAGGTTGTCCGCCTTCCGCCTCTAAACGTGTCATCAGTTCTTGCAGCAGCAATGGTATATCTTGTTTGCGCTCTTTCAGCGCTGGCATCTCAATTGGAAACACGTTCAGGCGATAGAACAAGTCTTCTCGGAACGTGCCTTCTTCAATCATATTTTCTAGATTACGGTGTGTCGCCGCCACCACTCGAACATTTACCTTGATGGTACTATTGCCACCTACACGTTCAAAGCAGCGTTCTTGCAATACACGAAGCAACTTTACTTGCATCGACATTGGCATATCGCCAATCTCATCAAGAAAGATCGTGCCACCGTCTGCGAGCTCAAATCGACCTTTACGGGCAGTTAACGCACCAGTAAACGCGCCTTTTTCGTGACCAAATAATTCGCTTTCTAGGAGCTCAGGCGGTATTGCACCACAGTTAATAGGTACAAATGCGCCATCGCGGTATGAAGAATGATAGTGGATGTTACGCGCAACAACTTCTTTACCCGTACCGGACTCACCTAAGATCAACACGTTTGCTTCTGTGTTTGATACTTGCTCAATCAGGTGTCGAACTTCTTGAATACCTCTACTTTGACCAACTAAGCTGCGAAAAAGCGTGTTTTTGCGTGCACTAGCAACAACATTCACTCCTTTTCGCCCCAGAAAATCTTTGCAGTGGCGTAACGCTTCACTAAGCTGTGGGTAATTAAGCGGCAGCTCTAGTTCACCAACAAAATTTGGAAGATCATCAACAGGCAAAGGAAAACGGCCCATGACTAGAAGAGGGATGTGGTAAGCGCTGTTTAAATGAGAGATAACCGTACTCGCCGCTTGACCTGCTGGAATATTACCAACAATACAGCACGACCATACGCTAGACCAATCAACATCGCTGAGCTGATCAGAACTGACCGCTTCGCAATTTTCTCCAACAAATTCCAATATATTGCTTAAATTTAAACGACTTGATGCGTCATCATCAATTACAAGCAGCTTTGCCAAACCATGCATAAGTAAGAATGATTGCCTTTATTTTAGGTGCGTTGCGGCCAAACCTTGATTTGCGCAATTGGGTGCTAAAGAAGGCAGAACCACCACACTCAATTTACGATAGACAAAATAGGAAAATCAGCAACAAAAAAGCCATTAGGGCTACTAATGGCTTCTATTTTATTTGAATATAAAAATAAGGCAACCAAGCAATGGAGAGGTGTGAGCTTGATAGAAACTTTGCTACACAACTCGTTGCGCAATTGACAAATATATTCGTCTAGTATCTTAACGCATTGTTTTGACTATTAAATACCAACTTCAGCAGCGGTAAGATTATGAAACTCTGTTGGGATTTGGTCCCAAGCGGACTTGATCTCACGGATAATATCGATAACGTCGTCGATCAGCTGAGGCTCATTTTGATGGTTAGCAGCAGAAATTTGCGTGATCATAAACTCATACAGTGAATCTAAGTTTGAAGCAATATCACCACCGTCATCCATAGATAGACAGCTGCGTAGCGCGATAATGATGTCTAACGCTTTACCCAAGCGCTCACCTTTTGCTGGAATATTGCCTGCTTGCATGGCTGCTTTACCTTGAATAAGGCGCTCAATCGCACCAGCCATAAGCATTTGAATGACTTTGTGCGGAGAAGCCGCGCTAAGCTGGCTGTCGACTGATACCTTTTTGTATGCTTGCAAAGAACCGCGCATAGTAATCCTCTTTTAAATAAATTTTTTGTACTGCTGAAGTGAACGCTGGCCATAACGAAACTTATGGAGCTCTTTTCCGACCTTTGACGTTTCCGATTGCATCAGCTCGACAATTCTTTTGGTACGAGTTAGCAATGCTTGCCACTCTGCATCCTGCTTAACCAAAGGATTTTGATGAATAATTGGTAACAGGTTTTGCAATAACCGTTCCCTGATATCGACCAAGCGAAGAATTTCTTCAGCATTAAAATCAATTTTTTCTAATTCTTGCGTAATTAGTTGATCTATATCACTAATTTCCATGAGTTCTTTTTGCATTTATTAACCCAACGCACTCATCAAAGCGCCTAACTGGCCTTGCATTTTACCGGTCGCATCTTGCATCGCGGTAAACTTCGCATGAGTACGCTTCTCTAGGCTTTCCATGCGGCGATCTAATGCCGCTTGATCGTCACTCAAACGGTAATTTTGTTCTGTGAGACTTTTTTCTCGAGTACGAATACTGCCTGTAATACCTGTGATACCGTGAATCGCATCTTCTACTCGTTTAGCAAAACCTGTGTTGCCACCGAAGAACTTTTCTAACTCGTTGAAGTTATTGTTCAACTGGCGGTCTAGCATGTCATAGTTGATTTCTAGTGTGCCTTGACGTGTGGTCGTAATGCCAAATTCTGTTAAGGACTTTAGGTTTTCAGGTGCTTTATCGATTCGAGTAGAAAAAACCGATTTTAATCGTGAATCTGCACTGCGTACGGTGCTGTCACCTGACAACGGCCCTTTTTGACCAGTTACCGGATCCACACTCGCCAACGCTTGGGAGGTTTGATAAAACGAGTTATACGCTGCCACAAAGTTTTCGATATCGTTGCGTACACTTTGACGGTCGTACTCGACACCAATTTCAGCAGGCGGTTTATTCGGTTCTGATTTGCCTTTTAGTGTTAAATCAACACCTTCGATCGCATCTTCAATCACATTGTTGTGGCTAGATAGCTTTGCCACGCCATCAAGCAGAACTTCTGAATCTTGCCCTGCTTGTACTTCTGTCATTCCAAGGTATTCTTCAAAAGCAGATTGTGCCTTTGCGATTTTCGCTTCTGCTTCATCAATTTTTTCCAGACGCTCACGTTCTTGAGGATCAAGTTTAGCGCGATGAATTTGCTTAGCTTGCGCTTCGGAAAGTTCACCACGTGCCACTTTTTCGTCTAACGCTTGCTTTTCACTCGCAATTTTTTGCTCGATTTCCGCTTTTTCTTGCTCAAGAAGCTGCTTAGCCTCTTTCGTCGTAACGTAAGAATCGGTTAGGGTGCCCGATGCGGCATTATTCCAGCCTGGTACATCTGGTGCCTTCTCGATTGCCTTTTCGTCGAGTTCGAGCTCTGGTTCTTCATAAGAGTCCAACAAAGTACCTGACGCAGTTTCTGTCCACCCTGGAATTCTGTCTTCAGGGCGTAAACTCGCGCGTCGGTTGGCTTCATCAATGGCTTCTTGACCAGCTTTGGCTGCTTCTGCACCCGCCGCAGAGATTGGCGCTTGCGATGCATCATCTTGTACATCGTCTGCCGCTTTTTGCTCTTCTGGAGGTAGAGGATTGCCGTTTGCATCCAGCTCTTCTGCTGGTTGTTCCGGAAATTTAAGAGGACCTAAGACATCTTCCGCCGCTGAACGAGCTTCTTCAAGCGCGTTGACGCGGTCTTCAAGTGTTTGGTATTCGAAATATTTAAGAGGGTTGCCTTTTTCTGCCTCCACACTGACTCTGATTTGATGATCCTTACCAGAGAGGTTAGAAGCAAGGATAAGGCGTGGACCTTCGACGTCGTTAATAAGAGATGCACGAACGCCAGGGTTATCTTTAGCGCCATTGATGCCACGTACGACATCGATGAGCTTAGATCGGGAACGAACATCGATATTAAAACGCTCATCACCAAGCGAAATCTGCAGCTTACCAGGGCCAAATTTTGCGTCTTCTGGCAATACGTCAGAAGCGACTTTATGGCTCTGAGCAAGCTGCAACACATCGATAGCATATTTGCCAGCGATAGCATCTGTGGTTGCCGTGGCAGATACGATATTGTCATCGGTCGTTTCGACAGTGCGAACGGCAAATGCTTTCTCCTGACGAAAGTTCGCCATGAGATTTTTCATCGTATCCAATGATTCTCTGAGTCGTCCGTAAGCACTGATACTGGCATTAATTGTCGTGCGTTCGTTGTCGATGCGTTGCTGCTTTGGTACGCGTTCGGCATCCACAATTTTGCTGACCATGGAATTAATATCCATGCCGCCAGACATCCCCAAAGGGCCTAAACTCATCAAATCACCTCTAAAAACGACTTACACTTTTTCAGTCAACAACCCGCTGTTGGCTGTGTGCTCAGCTAGGCGACGCAATACCACTAGCATTTCTTCATCAGGAATTTGACGAATCACGTCACCGGTATTGGCTTCATAAATCGTCACCACATCTCGTCCGGATTCTTCATCCACTCGAAATGCGACTCCTTTGTTTATGGACGTTACAAATTCATTCATTTGTGCGACCAATTTTTCACGTTCTTCTTTGTTCAGTTCTTGACGGCTTTCAGCCATCTCGATCGCAGCTTGAACAGAGAAGTCGTATTCGGTGTTTTTCGCTTTTTGCGGCGAAATCTCACCATTTGAATTTGCTGGGCTAGACGTGCCTATATCATTGCCATTTTTATTTGCAAACTTTGTGCCATTTGGCGTGCCGTAAGGCTGGATGTTCGATGCGTAGGAGGATATATCCATTACAATCTCCCTTCCACCTTATGGGCTAACGATAGAATCTATCGCTTTGGTGCCCCAGCACTAAGGTGTTGACCTCAGGCTGGGTTTACCACTTAGCCCAACAAGCTTAGCGCTGCAGATGGAGACTGCTTCGCTTGAGCCAGGATTGAAGTACTTGCTTGCTGAAGAATTTGCGACTTAGTCATCGCAGTGGTTTCCTTCGCGTAATCAGTATCTTTAATACGGCTTTTAGACGCGTTAACGTTCTCGTTAATGTTGTCTAGGTTGCTGATTGCGTGGTTGAAGCGGTTTTGGAAAGCACCGAGTGAAGCTCGTTGGCTGTCTACGGACTTAAGAGCGCCGTCGATAACCGCTACTGCTTCTTGAGAGCCAGCTACTGTGGTTACGTCGATGTCTTTCACTGTTACGTCTTTCGGACCACCAAAGCCGATCTCGTCTGCTAGGTTGCCAGAAAACTCAACATCACCTTCAACTTTTTGAGAAGAAGCAAATACTTGTAGTTTGCCATCTTCGCCAACAGAGGCTTTTACATCATCGTTTTGACCGTTGATGTATGTCGCTAGCTGTTCAATATCATCGCCTTGCTTAGCGCTGATTGATAGCTCTTTCTCTTCACCCTGCTTGTTGGTGTAGCTCATTTTGAACTCTGTTTTCTCACCAACAGTCCAAGATGCGTCTTTACCCTCTTCTGCTGCGTAGCTCTTACCACCCATTGCTGAAGTGTCTGAGCGTAGGTTACCCATAGAAAGCATCACTGCTTCACCTGAGTCCGCACCGATTTGGAAAGATTGAGTACCGTAAGTACCGTTTAGAAGCTTGTTACCACCGAAAGAGGTAGTTTCAGCAATACGGTTTAGCTCGTCGTTTAGCGCTGTTACTTCTTCTTGGATCGCTACACGCTCTGCTTTTGAGTTAGAACCGTTCGCAGATTGAAGCGAAAGATCACGCATACGTTGTAGGATGTTGGTAGATTCATTCATTGCACCTTCAGCAACCTGTGCAATAGAAATACCGTCGTTTGCGTTTTTCACTGCCATGTCTAGGCCACGGCTTTGTGCATTCAAGCGGTTTGAAATCTGTAGACCTGCAGCATCGTCTTTCGCGCTATTGATTTTATAACCCGAAGACAAACGCTCCATTGATTTTTGTTGACCGTCAGCTGCCTGGTTTAGGTAACGCTGTGCAGTCATCGCAGAAACGTTAGTATTAACGTTAATCGCCATAATTGATCTCCTTAAGGCTTTAGTGAATGTACCGTCGTGTCTCTCACCTCACTTAGGTACATCTCATTTCTCTCAGTCCCTTTAACGGCGACCGATGAATATCCTTTAGAAGAAATTTTCAATTTTTTGCGATTATTTTCTTTGGCTTACTGAAATGTGATGAAGCTCTAATGTCGTGATTCGCAGAAATCCTGGGGCCCCAAAAGACAGAAAAAAACCCAGCCGAAGCTGGGTTTACTCGCTCATCTCTCACCACGAGCCAATGAGGTTCTCGTCTTAGGTTTGAAATTAACCTAGCAGACTTAGCGCTGAGTTTGGCGCTTGTTTCGCTTGCGCAAGGATTGAGCTTGACGCTTGCGATAGAATTTGTGACTTGGTCATTGCCGTCGTTTCTTTCGCGAAATCTGTATCTTTGATACGGCTCTTCGACGCATTCACGTTCTCGTTAATGTTGTCCAAGTTGCTGATTGCGTGGTTGAAACGGTTCTGGAATGCACCTAGCTCTGCGCGGTGGCTGTCTACGTATTTCAGTGCTGCATCGATGATAGCAACAGATTCTTGTGCGCCACCAACTGAGGTTACGTCGATAGTATCTACCGTTACTTTTTTACCTTCGCCCAAACCTAGCTCACCAGATAGGCCGCCTGAAAACTCGACTTCGCCTTCGACTTTGTTGTTGCCAGCAAAGATTTGCAGTTTACCGTCTTGGTCTACTGAGGCTTTCACTAGGTCAGTTTGACCGTTAATGTAAGTCGCAAGCTCTTCGATATCGTCACCCGCTTTTGCGCTGATGTTGATTTCTTGCTCTTGGCCGTAGCTGTCCGTTAGGTTGATTTTTAGGTCGTTCTTACCTTCAGCAACGTTCCAGTCTTTACCTTTACCACTTTCAGCTTGGTAGCTCACACCGCCCATCATTTTGTTGTCTGAGCGCATGTCTTTTAGCTCAAGCATCACTGCTTCACCGTTATCCGCACCGATTTGGAACGATTTCGCACCGTGTGTGCCGTTTAGTAGCTTGTTACCACCGAAAGAAGTGGTTTCTGCGATACGGTTTAGTTCGTCGTTTAGCGCGGTCACTTCTTCTTGAATCGCCACACGTTCTGCTTTCGAGTTTGAACCGTTTGCTGATTGCAGAGACAAGTCACGCATACGTTGAAGAATATTAGTGGTCTCATTCATTGCACCTTCAGCAGTTTGTGCAATCGAGATACCGTCGTTCGCGTTGCGAACCGCTACATCCAAACCACGGCTTTGTACGTTCAAACGGTTCGAGATTTGTAGACCCGCAGCGTCATCTTTTGCGCTGTTGATTTTAAAACCTGAAGACAAACGCTCCATAGAAGTTTGTTGAGCTGAGTTTGCGTTGTTTAGGTAACGCTGAGCGGTCATCGCTGATACGTTAGTGTTTACATTCACTGCCATGGTGATTTCTCCAATTGATTTTCCGGTGTAGCGGTTTCCGACGTCTCGGAAAACCAAGTAGTTCTCTCAAAGTTACTTTTATTAACGGCGCATGCCCTGTTTTCTTTAGAGAAAATTTAGATTTTTTTGAAAATAATTCGTTTGGAGGGGTAATCGTGACAAAGCGGATAAAAAAGCAAAAAAACTTTCATTTTTCGCTAAAGCTTCTTTTCGAATTGTCGATACAGGCAGGTTTTGCGTTAAATTCGGGCAAGGCCGTTCATCAGCCAAGCAAGGTCAATGCTAGGTTTGGCGCTTGTTTTGCTTGCGCCAGAATAGAAGTACTGACCTGTTGTAAAATCTGCTGCTTCACCATTTGCGTAGTTTCTTTGGCATAGTCAGTGTCTTGGATACGACTGTTGGAAGCGGCTAAGTTTTCGTGGATGTTATCGAGATTATTGATCGCGTGATTAAAGCGGTTTTGATACGCGCCTAACTCCGCACGACTGCCATCTACCGTTTTCAAAGCATCATCTAAAATGCCGACCGCCATCTGAGCGCCACCGACCGTGCTAATATCAATACTATCTACCGTTCTATTTACGGTGACATACTTGCCAAGTTCTAACTCATCAGCCAGGCCACCACTGAAGGTTGGTCCAGGGTATTTTATGGCGTCCTTGTGGGACATGAGTAACTGCAGTTGCCCCTCCTCATTAACAGACGCTTTCACTTTATCGGTTTGCCCATTAATGTAAGTCGCGAGTTCTTCTATATCGTCGCCAGCTTTAGCTTCAATACGGATCTCCTGCTCTTCAAAATTGTTATCACGGTAGCTAATAACAATTTCATTATTTCCGTTTTGAACCGTCCAATCTGAACTGACTCTTTGATATGAGCTCATTGAAAAGCTACCTAAAGATTCCGGCTGCATGGTCCGCAGGCCAATTTGTACCGCTTCACCAGCCGTTGCTCCGATTTGAAAAGACGATGTACCGAATGTGCCATTCAGCAATTTACGTCCGCCAAAGGAGGTCGTTTCTGCAATACGACTTAACTCATCATTTAAAGCAGAAACTTCTTCTTGCAGTGCAGTGCGCTCCGCTTTGCTGTTTGAACCATTGGCTGACTGTAGCGACAAATCACGCATACGTTGCATGATATTGGTCACCTCATTCATCGCGCCTTCCGCAGTTTGCATGATGGAAATGCCGTCATTCGCGTTACGTACCGCGACATCCAAACCACGCATTTGTGATTGCAAGCGGTTGGATATTTGCAGACCCGCAGCGTCATCCTTTGCGCTATTAATACGCTTCCCTGAAGACAAACGCTCCATGGATTGATTCAGCATATCCGTTGCACTGGTCAAATGACGCTGTGCGACGAGTGCTGCCACATTGGTATTAACGGTGATAGCCACGAGACACAGACTCCAAATAAATTAAGGCTTTGAGTACTTATCGACCAAGTAACAGAAAAGTTTAGTGTTTTTTTGAAAAGAGATTGGAATAAAAATAGAAAACAAAAGCCCTCCATTGGAGGGCTTAAGAAATAAAGTCTGAGAACTTACTTGATGGCTAGCTCTGCGAGCATTTCTTGTGAAGGAGCGAAGAAGTACGCACCAGTTACCGCTTTTGTGAAACGAAGCATTTGGTCTGCTTTACCATCGGTCACGCCGTACATACTTTCTAGCATCACTTTAATGTTATGAAGTGTATTGCAGTAAGAAATAAACAGCAGGCCATGAGGCCCTGTTACCGTCCCGTATGGCAAGCTATGACGGACAATCTTGAGACCTTTTCCTTCTTCTTTAATATCAACGCGACCAACGTGTGATGCAGCAGGAACGTCTTCTAGCTCGATAGAGTCTGGCTTGGTACGACCAATCACTTTTTCTTGCGCTTTGACATTCAATCGATTCCAAGCGGCAAGGTTATGTTCAAAGCGCTGAGCCATAACATAACTGCCTCCAGCAAATGGGCCCTCTTTTACTAGAGCCACATCAGCGCGAGCCTCCCCTTTCGGGTTTTCTGTGCCATCAATGAAGTCTGTCATATCACGAGCATCAAGGTAACGGTACCCATATGTTTCGTCCACAATGGTGACATCTTGTGCCGTCTCTTCTAGGAACTTACGCAGAACATAAAAGTGCAAGTCGTGACGAGTAGAGTGACAGTGAATCAGCACATCGACATCCGATGCAGGCGCTACGATGTCTCCTTCGCCAAGTTGAGTAAAATCAATAAGCTCTTCTGGCGCGTCTACATTAAGGTGTTCCCAAAACGATTTTGTGAATGCGATAGAAAGCGTCAGCGCTGCACCCGGCTGGGTAATGTTTAACTCTTCCACCAACTTTGGCAGTGCTTTCAGTTTTTCTAATACGTTTTCACGGTTTTGGTTCACTTTGAGTTGAGTGTACAGTGCAAATGGCCCGGCTTCTGGCACGATCGCCGTTTGAGCTTGTGACATTGAGGTTTCCTCTATTACTTTGCCCCAGAGTGGGAAGTTATTGTTTTTAATTCTTTGAATGCTGCTGTTCATCGTGCGCCAATTGTGGCACATGAAAACAGTCTTTTACCCATCTTCCATTTAGAAGATAGATCATAAACCAAGCTAATAAGGTAATGGTAAGGGCGTTTGCCCAATTAAACACTCCATGTTCTAGGTACACATGATACATGGTCTGAGCAAGTTGAATACCGCACAAGATCAAAGTGATCTCGCGACCATAGCGAGTAATTCTGTTTACCCATCCTCTGTCGGGATGACGAAGCCCCATTAACCACATAAGAAGCAAACTTGGAATGCCCATCGCCAAACCTAAATACAACGTACTTGAATCTGGGTAAACAATAGCGAGTAGCTTGCTGCCACTATCACGACTTACACCAGCCATGGCAAACACCACCCATGAACGCACAAGAAACATCCATCCCACCCATAAAATGATCGGCGCCTTTAAAAATCCATGAGCGTCATATTGGTCAAACGAATAGCGCACAACATCTTCTTCTTTATGTGATAAAAACGTCACTTTAACCTATCGTTTCAGAGTTGCAAGCCAACAAAGATGAGAACTGAAGTTCATTTCAGCACCTTACACAGGTAAACTAAACAAAGATTTACAGCGACGTTGATGAGAAACATGAAAAAAAGAACTCCAGCTACCCCAGCGCCTTCTCAAGAAACTCAAGCCGAAGCGATGAGAATTGCCAAATCCACGCAGAAACCGGGGCAAACCAAAGAGCAAACCAAGCTTATCGCTCAAGGTATCGAAAAAGGCATCGCGCAATATAAGAAACAACAAAAAGAGCGCAACCGCCAAGCCGATAAAGCGAAGAAAAAACAGCAACGTGAAAAACAACGTCAGCATGAAGAGATTATCGAACAAGACAATATCACCGACGATGCGCCAAACCATTCATCAAGCAAACTGCCTTGGACACTACTTGTTCTGAGCTGGATTGGCTTTGCTGCTTACATAGTATTGGGGAAATAGCTAATGAAACGCCTGTTACTTGGACTTTTTGTCGTGCTTCTAACGGGTTGCACGATGCCTTCTCACCTTACTCATGCTCAAAGTCAAGATGTTCATATTCGCATTGACGCGCAATTCAACCCTGAGCGATGCGAATACAAAGGCGAAGTCACCGGAAGTGAAGGCCATTGGTATAACTACATTTTCATGACTAATGACGCGATGATGCAAGGCGCGATGAACGATTTAAAAAACAATGCAGCGGCTATCGATGCGGACACCGTTTTTATGGTTTCCCCACAAGATTTTATCACTTCATTTAGCGTGCTGGGTTCCGCCTACCGCTGCAATGGATGAGGCCTGAATATGAAAAAAGCCAGCAATTGCTGGCTTATGCACGAAATCCAAGACTGCTAGCGATATCTCTCTCCCGCTCTAGAACCCATTGGCTATCAAAAGGCCCCCAATCTGAAAGTTGATAATAGCCGTCATTATGACGTCGGCCATCTTGAACGAATATGAGTTCAATGCCGATCCCAGGTAACGCCTTGAGTACATCTTGAATAGTACGACGAGGCCACCCCGTTTTTTCGATCAACTTTGGCACATTCGGCCTTTCTAGGTTTTCCACCAACAAGGCCAAATATAGCCGCCTTGCAAAAACAGGACTCAATTCCATTGACACCTCCTAAAATTGTGCTGATTCATTATTTCGTTTTTGCTCAGCGAGGTGTTGCGTTTGATCAATAACTCGACTTTTCCATTTGATTTAGACGAATTTTTATTCGATTTATAGCGCATTCATCGTAAATAAGTTATGTGACATTAGTTATCTCAATCTATCTGAAAATATTTTCCACCGCATTTTGTCAGTTTGATTGCTTCTTGATAGGATGCTTTAACAGCCCAAATCACTTAAGTGCGTCTTAACCGCGCCAGTGAAAAATAGAACAAAGAAAAAGGAAACACTATGTCGATTACCATGTTTGGTATTCCCAACTGCGATACGATCAAAAAAGCCAAGAAATGGTTAGAAGCCGAGGATATTGCTTACGACTTCCATGACTACCGTAAGCAAGGCATTGATGCAGAAATGGTAAGTGAATTTTGTCGCGCTTTAGGTTGGGAACAGGTGCTCAATAAACGTGGCACAACCTACCGCCAATTAGCGCAAGAGCAGAAAGACACACTTAACGAGGAAAACGCCATCGCTCTTTTGGTAGAAAACCCTGCGATGATTAAACGCCCAATTTTAAAAGTGAATGATCAACTTCATATCGGTTTTAAAGCTGATCAATACGCTAGCATTTTCAACTCTTAAATAAAGGAATACTCAAGGATGACAGACAGTCCAGTATTGGCACTTGCTAAAGATCTGATCAGTAGACAGTCCGTAACGCCGGAAGACGCAGGTTGTCAGGATTTGATGATCGAGCGCTTAAAAGCACTCGGGTTTGAAATTGAAGTGATGGTATTTGAAGACACCACGAACTTCTGGGCTCGACGTGGTTCAGAAGCGCCGCTATTTGCGTTTGCTGGCCACACCGATGTGGTACCAGCTGGCAAATTGGAACACTGGAATACACATCCGTTTGAACCGACCATTATTGATGGTTACTTGCATGGCCGCGGCGCAGCTGACATGAAAGGGTCGCTAGCTGCTATGGTCGTTGCTGTCGAACGCTTCATTGAAGAAAACCCAGACCACAAAGGCTCAATTGGCTTTTTGATTACGTCAGATGAAGAAGGGCCATTTATCAATGGTACCGTTCGCGTTGTAGAAACGTTGATGGAACGTGGTGAGAACATCGATATGTGTATTGTTGGTGAACCATCCAGCACCGACGTGGTTGGCGATGTAGTGAAAAATGGACGCCGTGGATCCATCACTGGTGATTTAACGGTAAAAGGAACACAAGGTCACGTGGCCTACCCTCACCTAGCCAGCAATCCAGTGCACGAGTCTCTACTCGCGATTCATGAACTCGCGACGACAGAATGGGACAAAGGGAATGATTACTTCCCACCGACCAGTTTCCAGATCCCGAATGTATCGGCTGGCACTGGTGCGTCTAACGTTATTCCTGGCGAGTTCCATGTTCAGTTCAACCTACGTTTTAGTACTGAGCTTAACAATGACGCAATTGTTCAGCGTGTTACCGAAACATTGGACAAGCATGAGCTGGACTACGACCTAAAATGGACATTCAACGGTGACCCATTCCTGACCGATACGGGCGCACTGCTAGACGCGGTTGTAGCTGCTGTGGCCGAAGTCAATGATACGAAGCCAGCGCTACTTACAACTGGCGGTACTTCTGATGGTCGTTTTATTGCTCGAATGGGAGGTCAAGTCGTAGAGTTAGGTCCTGTTAACGCTACGATTCATAAAGTGAACGAGTGTGTGAAAGTCGACGATCTTGAAAAGTTGACGGACATGTACGAAAACACGTTGAAACACCTATTGGCGAAGTAATCAGCGAGAACACAATGACACCAGAGCAACTCACCGGAATCACTGATTCTCATCTTCAATCCACACTAGTGGGGCAAAAAGCGTTTCTACTCCACCCTGAAGTGGCTGACGATCTGCTAAAGATGATTGAAGCGGCAACAGAAGCAGGTTTCAAAATGGAAATCGCCAGTGGTTTTCGTGACTTTAATCGCCAAAAAGCCATCTGGAACGGGAAGTTTTCTGGTGAGTTGCCAATTCTCGACATCAACTCCCGCCCTTTGAATAAAGCAGAGTTAAATGACAAAGAGAAATTGATGGCCATTTTGCGCTGGTCGGCATTGCCCGGAGGAAGTCGTCATCATTGGGGTTGTGATTTTGATGTCTATGCGCGCAATTTATTGCCTGCTGACACAAAACTCAAGTTGGAACCTTGGGAGTATCTCGAAGGCCACCAGCAGGCGTTCTACCAATGGTTAAAAGCCAACCTTGGTCGGTTCGGTTTCTTCTTTCCTTATCAGCACGATTTAGGTGGCGTTTCGATTGAGCCTTGGCACATTAGTCACCGCGCTGTCGGGCAGCAATGCCTCGAGCAGTTGACGCTTGATGTACTCAGAAGCCAGTTGATTAAACAAAATCAGACCGACAACATTGCAGGGATTGACGTCATACTGAATAATTTGGATAACGTCGTTGCCAAATTTATTCACAATATCACGCCGCCGGAGGCTCTATGATAGAAATACTAACCAATCCTTGGGTCATTATTATTGTAGTGTTGAGCGTGGTCATTGGTAATATTGCCGCACTCAAATATACCGCAAAAATGAAGTTTGGTCAGATGGATAAAAGCCGTAAGAACGATTTAGATAAGCTGAACACATTGGATAAACAGCGCTACGCTGAAGAAGATAAAAACAAAAACGAGCCTCGTTAGTTACTCACCAGCTTCATCTCGACACATTTAATCTAAACATCAAAAAAGGGACCACTAGGTCCCTTTTCTATCATTAAGTAAACACGCCGCGTTAAGCTCGCTTTGTTTACTGCTTCACTGTTGCAGCCAATACAGGCGCTAGTGATTTCAAAAACTCTTCTTCTACTGGCTTGCCAGAGGAGTCGGTGATATTGATAGACGTACGGTTGCCTAAATCACCAAGTAAGAATGTGTACTTCCCAGCGGCTAACTCCACTGGTTTAACGCCGATATCGTTCCAGAATTCATCATCCGGAGACGCATATTTCGCAGTGATTGTGCCCTGAGACTGGCTACGCTCTTCAATCTTAAAGCCCATCTTAGGTAGAATATTAGGCAGACGTTGCCAAAGCATGTTGTATTGCGCACGCGCGATAATCACAGGAAGTCCGCTGCGGTCTTTACCCATTGTGATTGGGATCTGTTTAACCAACTCTTGCGCTTTACGCTGTGCTTCTTCACGCACTTCTTGGTCGTAGCGAGCGGTGACCAAGTTCGTCATGAATACATTGTAGCGCTCACGGTTGGTCGCCGTTACTTCTTTCACTTGATTGCCTTCACGCCAGTCAATAAGGCTCACCTTAAAGCCGTGTCGACCATTTGCTTCAGCGCGTACGATTTCATATCGGCTGCCAATTTCTAGCTCTTCATCTGGCGAATCCCAAGTCACCCATCCTGTCTCGATGCGAGAGTCTGTTTGGCTTTCAACTGGAATCTCGTTAGCCGCGACCATGTTTTGCACCGTTTGCCAAACTTTATCTAGTTCATCTTTACGAAGTAGCCAAAGTGTCACTTCACCATCACTACTGCGGTCTAGACGTGCACCGGGAATAAGCTCTAGGACTTGTTGAGGTGGACGAATGTCGACATCTTTACCGACACCACCAGCGTAGTTACCCTGAGGGATCTCGTAGTTAGGGTAAAACTGAGGCTGTGCACCCTGTGGGACATTCCACTCACCCAAATTTGGGGAGTTCAAATACTCGAAGTCATCTTTTGCTTGACGACGTTGATTGGCACCACCTGAACAGGCAGTCAATACGAATACAGCTAATGAACTTAACACTAACTGGCTTGAAAGCTTCATCTATACTCCTAAAACACCGAGGGCGCTTTGGCCCCCAGTATGAACTTCAATCCTAGTAACTCAATCTTAATAGCTCAATCTTAATAAATATGGGCGTCTGTTAGCGCCTGCTCGACGATCGGCTGCGATTTTTCAGAAAGCGTAGTTAAAGGAAGACGCAAACCACCTTCTTCAATCAAACCAAGCTTTTGCGCTGCCCATTTTACTGGGATAGGGCTTGCTTCGATGAAAAGGTTTTTGTGTAGAGTCATCAAGCGTTGGTTAATCGCTTCTGCTTCTTCGTACTTACCTTCACTTGCCAAATGGAACATGTCTGCCATGTCTTTAGCTGCAATATTGTTCGTTACCGAGATAACACCATTGCCGCCAAGTTTCACAAAATCCAGCCCTGTCGCATCATCGCCACTTAGTAAGATAAAATCTTCGCCACAAAGTTCACGATGAATTGCAATTCGTTCCAAATCGCCCGTTGCATCTTTTAGAGCCACGATATTATCAAGCTTTGACAAGCGTGCCACTGTTTCTGGCTGCATATCAACAGCAGTACGGCCTGGTACGTTGTACAAAATTAGAGGCACATCACTCGCTTCGGCAATTGCCTTGTAATGTAGAAACAAACCCTCTTGAGTTGGTTTGTTGTAATACGGTGTCACACTCAGGAAGCCAGCAATACCAGAATCAGCCAGTAATTTGCTAAATGTTACTGCCTCATGGGTTGCATTTGCACCCGTGCCAGCAATCACAGGGATGCGACCGTCGGCAAACTCAACAGTTTTATTAACGACCTTTACATGCTCTTCAATGGTCAGTGTCGCTGACTCACCTGTTGTGCCTACTGCCACAATACCGTCTGTACCCGCTTCAACGTGGTACTCTACTAGCTTTTGCAGACCGTCAAAGTCTACTTCGCCATCTGCTTTGAATGGCGTAATCAGCGCTACGATACTTCCTGAAAACATGTTTATCTCCCTCATTTAACTCTTTCTGCATGGTACTTTAATGCGATTGAAAAACACAAGAGCGTAAACTCGCTTACAAAGTACAAATGAATGAATAATTACCAGTTGTTAGAGGTCTAGCAACTTAATTGCTCTATTTGGTTTGATTAACGGCAATATTGATAATCGTGTTGGGCTTTCGAGTGACTTTAGAATCTATCAGTGATTTGGAAAATACTGAAGAGCACAAGCAAGGAAAATATACTCTTTGGTCTTGTTAGCCAAGTCAGCTCTAAGTGAATAAAACGGCCAGACAATAGGCGAGCGCATCATGCAAACGTTTTGTTTATCCTACAGCCTGCATTTACTGTTTATTTCCCACCACTCCCCTCAACATCCTCCTGCTTTTTATAGACTAAAAAAGAACTGGCTCGATATTTCTTCGCAATATCTGTGCTAACATCTCTCTATTGAAGAAAGGACAAGAAGCTCATTTATGAAGCAACATCTGGTACTTACAGCAGTTGGAACGGACCGTCCAGGCATTTGTAACCAAGTCGTACAGCTCGTTACTCAAGCTGGTTGTAACATAGTCGATAGCCGTATCGCTATCTTTGGCAGCGAATTTACGCTGATCATGCTCCTGACTGGGAACGCCAGCAGCGTGACTCGAGTTGAAACGCAATTGCCCCTGCTTGGCCAAGAACATGACCTTATTACGATCATGAAACGCACAGCGGCGCACGAACTGCTCGATAACAGCTACACCATGGAAGTGTTTATTGAGTCTGAAGACCGCCCTGGGCTAACTGAAAAATTTACTAAGTTCTTCGCTGATCAGCAGATTGGTTTAGACTCTCTTAGCGCGCAAACCATCAGCAAGTCGAAAATTCAACTCGATTCTGACCAGTTTCATATTGCGATTACTGCATCTGTAAGCGCGGATTTTAATTTGATGCAGTTACAAGAAGACTTCGATGAACTTTGTAAGTCGCTCAACGTACAAGGTTCTCTGAATTTCATTAAAAACACACTATAAAGTAAAGGAAATCAAAATGAATACGCTGACAGCAGGCTCGCCAGCGCCAGCCTTCTCTTTGCTCGACCAAGACGGAAATACCGTTTCTCTTGAAGACTTTAAAGGCAAGAAAGTACTTTTCTACTTTTACCCTAAGGCGATGACGCCGGGTTGTACTACACAAGCAAAAGGCCTTCGTGACATCAAAGCTGAACTCGATGCACATAACGTGGTGGTACTCGGCGTAAGCATCGACCCTGTAAAGCGCCTAGGCAAGTTCATCGAGCGCGATAATTTAAACTTCACTCTGCTTTCAGATGAAGATCATGCCGTTGCAGACCAGTTCGGCGTTTGGGGCGAAAAGAAATTCATGGGCAAAGTATACGACGGTCTTCACCGCATTAGCTTTCTGATCAATGAAGAAGGCGTGATCGAACACGTGTTTAACAAGTTCAAAACCAAAGATCACCACGAAGTCGTATTAAACTACTTAAACGAAAACGCTTAAACGCTATTGTTTTTCTACAAACAAAAAGCCCAGCAAACTGCTGGGCTTTCTTTTAACCATCGTACCTTTGGTAACAACTACTCTTGTTCGACAGGTTCGTTTTCTTCCGTGCTTGGTAATGCATGCCATACGGCTTTGACTAATGTCGCTAAAGGAATGGCAAAGAACACCCCCCAAAAACCCCACAGCCCACCAAAGACTAATACAGCCACAATGATAGCAACTGGGTGTAAGTTTACTGCCTCGGAAAACAGAACAGGAACCAAGACATTACCATCCAGCGCCTGGATAATACCGTAAGCAAGCAACAACCAATAAAACGGAGGCGTTAAACCCCATTGAAACAAACCAACGATGGCAACAGGCACAGTAACAGCCGCCGCACCGATATAAGGAATCAAAACCGATAGACCAACGGCTACGGCAAGCAACGCCGAGTAACGAAGATCTAAAAGGGCAAAAGTTACGTAGCTCACACCGCCCACGATTAAAATCTCTAACACTTTACCGCGAATGTAATTTGATATCTGCTCGTTCATTTCATGCCAAACTTTATTCGCCAATTTACGGTTTTTCGGCAGAATACCGCTTGCGATTCGCAGCATTTCTTCTTTGTCTTTAAGCAAAAAGAAGATCAGAAGTGGCACTAAGATCAAATATACCGCTAGCGTTGCAATGCTAACTAATGAAGCAAGCGACCCTTTGACGACACTTTCACCCAGCCCCAATGCTTGGTTTTTGGCGTTCGTCACCACGGTTTCTACTATTTCTAAATTGGCTAGTTCAGGGTGGCGCTCTGGCAATGTGACAATAAATTTTTGTAGCCCGTTGTACATGTTCGGAATATCGTTAATTAGATTACCGACCTGAGTCCAAATCGTCGGAACCAAGCCAAACAACGCAATTAACATTAACCCGACAAAGACCAAGATCACGATAATAACCGACAAAGTGCGCGGCACGCCCATACGACACATTTTGACAACTGGCCATTCAAGTAGATAAGCCAAAACGATCGCGACAAGTAATGGCGCAATCAAGTGTCCAAAGAAGTAAATGGTGATAAAGCCAAACAGCAAGATCGCGACGAGACTTACTGCGTGAGGGTCAGAGAAACGTCGTTTATACCAACGACTAACCATTTCAAACATCTTATGCGGATTCCTTATTGAAGACAGTCAATGTGTAGTGCTCTGATGTAGATTGGCAATCAACCGAGTACCCTTGGGCACTAAGATAGTTCACAATGTCTCGTTTAGAGCTGTTGTCCACCACTTGAATGACAAGTTGATGATACTGCTTTGCTTCTCCTTGAAAGACCTCAGCAGCATGACGCTTTGCAAGTAACAGTGCCATAGGACAACGTTGCTCACGCAAATCAAGTAACATGGATTCCATTGTATTGCTCTGCACTTATGATAGGGTTGTATTGTAACGGCTTTTTGAGCTGGTGCTAGCACTTCTGACATGATTTAACCACATGCTGAAATAGCTCGGATGTAAAATAATTTACGAAACCAATTCATTTATTTCCGGTCTTACTGTTAGCTTATATCCTCACGGATAACCAAAACGTATGTGGCGCTGTTAATAGGCTCTCGACCTGTAACCACATGCTTATGTATTTTGGAGAACCTTTTAAACGTATGTTAAAACGCACTCGCTCGCTAGTTTGCTTATGTCTTGCTGCTGCCATCAGTTCGCCGACAACTTATGCCAATAGCATTGACTTGCCAGACATTGGCACAGCTGCTGGTGGCACGCTTTCAATAGACCAAGAGTTGATTTATGGCGACGCCTATATGCGTATGCTCAGAGCCAGTAAACCTATCGTTAATGACCCTGTCATCAATGAATATATTGACTCTCTTGGGCACAAATTAGTGGCCAATGCGAATGATGTAAAAACGCCGTTCCACTTCTTTATGATTCGCGACCGTAATATCAACGCGTTCGCGTTTTTTGGTGGCTATGTAGCGCTGCATTCTGGGTTGTTTCTTCATGCTCGTTCAGAAAGTGAGCTGGCCTCTGTTGTCGCTCACGAGATAGCGCACGTCACACAACGTCATCTTGCTCGGAGTATGGAAGAACAAGCACGCCGCTCTCCGGCCACATTAGCCGCACTTGCGGGGGCACTACTGCTTTCAATTGCCTCACCCGAAGCGGGGATGGCTGCAATTACAGCAGCAACCGCGGGCAACATGCAAAGTCAAATCAACTACACTCGTGCAAACGAAAAAGAAGCGGATCGCTTTGGTATTTCGACACTAGCAAAAGCCGGTTTTGATGTTCAAGCAATGCCAAGGTTTTTTGGCCGTCTTGCTGATGAGTATCGTTATGCGAGTAAACCGCCACCAATGCTCCTGACTCACCCTCTGCCTGAAGACCGAATTACCGATAGCCGTGCGCGAGCAAGAACCTATCCTCCAATGCGTGTTGTGCCTTCAATAGACTATCATCTAGCTCGCGCGCGCATTGTGGCTCGTTACGCTGGCATTGATGGACAAGCCGCCCTGAGCTGGTTTGAGAGAACCCAAAAGAAAGCCTCTGCGGACATTACACCTGCTTTTGATTATGGTCGAGCACTCGTGCATTTAGACAATAAACGCTTATCTCAAGCGGAACCAATTTTGAAAAAGTTACTGGAACAAGACCCAAGTAACCCGTTTTACTTGGACGCTATGACGGATTTATACATCGAGAAGAAGCAGCCAGAAAAAGCAACCGAGATGCTCCGCAAAGCGTTATCTCGTAACCCTCAAAATAAAGTATTGACCATTAACTACGCCAATGCGCTACTTGAGGACAATAAAAACGATCAAGCCACGCGAGTTCTTCAAAGATACACTCATGACTATCCTGAAGATACAAATGGCTGGCACCTAATATCGAAGAGCTACCACGCGCTGGGGCGTAGCGATGAAGAGTTGGCTGCTCGAGCAGAAATTTTGGCATTGCGAGCAAATTGGAATAAAGCGATTCAATATTATAGTGAAGCAAGTAAAATGGCCAAGTTGGGCAGCTTAGAGCAAGCGCGATACGATGCCCGTATCGACCAACTCATGATCCAAAGAGATCGATTCATGGCATTACAATAACGAAATGGAGAAAACCATGTCAGTCGTGATTTATCACAACCCTCGTTGCTCAAAGAGCCGTCAAACACTTGAACTGCTTGAGCAAAATGGTGTTACACCGGAAGTCGTCAAATACCTAGACACACCACTTAACGTGGATGAACTAAAAGCGCTGTACGCCCAGCTTGGCTTTTCATCTGTACGTGAAATGATGCGCACTAAAGAAAGTGAATATAAAGAGCTTGGCTTAGGCGAAGACTCCGTCAGCGATGAGCAATTATTCGAAGCAATGGCGAAAAATCCAAAGTTGTTTGAGCGTCCGGTTGTCGTTGCTAACGGCAAAGCAAAAATTGGTCGCCCACCAGAGCAAGTGTTGGATATTTTATAAATGGATTGCCAGATCCTTATTTTGTATTTCAGCCGTCATGGCTCGACAAAACAACTGGCAAGACAAATAGCAAGAGGAGTCGAATCGACTCCTCAATGCCAAGCAATTTTGCGTACAGTTGAAGAATTGTCACCTCACTCACACTCCCCTTCTGATCCAATTGTTACTCTAGAGGAACTAAAAACGTGCGACGGTCTAGCGTTTGGCAGTCCCGTCTGGTTTGGCAACATGGCTGCGCCTTTAAAGCACTTCTGGGATCAGACTACATCTTTATGGGTCAGTGGTGACTTAATCGATAAGCCTGCTTGTGTCTTTACCTCTTCGTCCTCAATGCATGGTGGTCAAGAAACAACGTTACAAAGCATGATGACCCCTTTATTGCATCACGGGATGATGGTTTTGGGCATTCCTTATTCCGAGCCAGAGTTACACACTACGCAGTCTGGAGGCACTCCGTATGGCGCCAGCAGTGTAGGCCATGAGGCAACCCTAAGCAGTGAAGAGATTCGCCTGGCACAACAATTAGGCAAAAGGCTGGCAACTGCAGCGTTAAAACTAAAAGTCTGTTAGTAAAATCAAGGATAGTTAATCGATGTCTGACTCTTTAGACCAAACACCACTCGGTACACAGGCTAAAACCTATCGTTACCTGGCTTTATTTGGCAACTTAGCCTTATTAGCCTGGGTCGCTATTTGGCAGCTTGCGTTATCCCCTCACCCTCACCTCAGCAGCACAACACTTGCTATTGCTTGGTGTATTCCGCTACTACTTCCGTTGCCTGGTATTTTAGCTGGTAAGCCTTACACTCATGCTTGGGCTAACTTTGTTCTTATGCTGTATTTCTTGCATGCGCTGACCATCCTTTATGTGGATGGCGGTGAACGCTGGCTTGCGGCAGTGGAACTGATACTGACTTCACTCGGTTTCGCTGGCAATATTTTGTTTGCTAGAGCGAGAGGCAAAGAGCTAGGTCTTAAGTTGAAACGCCTCTCTCAAGTAGAAAAAGAAGAAAAAGCGAAATTCAATAAATAACGCCAATCGCAGTCAATCACTGATCATTGGTTCGAATACGAATTTAGAAAACAAAAAGAGTCGCTATTGCGACTCTTTTTTATGCTTACCACATTGGTCTTTGATCCTTGCGTTTCACGCCTGGAACGCTACCAAGGCGATTACGATGCCGAGCGCCACTCGTAGATCAAGTCATACTGTTCTCGGACAGGCTCCACAATCATCGGCTGAGTTGGCTGTGTTTCGTCACTTGCTTCTGCCACAACATTTACTGGTACTTCAGGCTGCGCTTCTTTTGGCGTCGCGGCGTCTTTTGCTTCATTACTCTGAACCAATGGGTCTTCTTCTTGAGTTGAAGCTGGGGCATCAACTTCACCTAAAGGATCTTCAAAAACCATTAATTGAGAAATAGAAGAAGCTTCTTTCTCAAAAGCTTGTTGTGATGCCAAAAGGTGGATGTTGAGCGTTAACTCGTCCCCTTGAACACGCTTAATCTCTGTACCCGCAACCGAATTAAGTTGTTTTAACGCATTCTCTAAACGGAAGAAGTCCGTGGCAGAGGTTACATTGAGGACTTTCACTGCTAGCGCTTTTGAAGACTTTCCTGAAACCACAACTGCACTCTTACTTGCATAGTAGTCTGCGATGCCATCCACCATTTCTGCAATAGCATTAGCACCTGATGCAGACCCGCTACGCGGAGAACGTTGCGCTTCTACAATTCTCGTTGGCGACTGGTCGTAGAGTGTCCAACGAATTTGTTCACCTTGAGCTCGTACAACCAAAACGGCGTCAGCTGGATAGCGCTGGCTGGCTTGACCAATTGGCTCAATAAAGCCGCCCCAAAGATCAGAGACATTAACACCGGTTACATCATCAAAATCCCCAACCGGGATAGTGATTGGTAGGCCTCTTAGTTTCGCTGCGCTACGAAGTGCTGCAACATTTGAAGATTCAGAATGCTCCCACGCAATGTTACGATCGTAACCCTGTTCTTCAACCATCCAAACTAAAATATTGGCACGATTTGGCGACCAAGATGGCAATTGTGCTTGTGTTAAAAGAGAGCTGATTTGGTCGTTGTTAAACAACATTTTTAGGCTCGCTTTTCCATCAACCTGCCCATAGCTCAGTTGAGAAATGTAACGCGCACTTGAGCTGAGTGCCTTTTTAATCACTGGATTGCTTAAAGAGGATTGAGAACCGGTCGCTCGAACAATCACATCCTGCATACCTTGTTGACGAGCCAAAGACTCACCGTCGTTCTGCTCACTGTCGATAACCACTTCGGCACGATAGATATCCACCTGAGTTAATGCATATACTGGTAGGGACAACCAACCTATCAGTAAGAGAGCTAAATAGCGCATAGTTTTTATAATCCTCTGAACAAGAACCCGAATAATAAGCAACTATCAAATCTTGAGCAAGGCAAGTACTGAGTAAATTGTCTGTATTATGACCAGCTTTGTTAACTCGGGCCTCAACCAGCGCTTCAGTGCTATTTTTTATAATAAACTCATTGCTTATTAAGCTATCTCAACAAGTTAGGCTGTCCATTTTTAATCTTCACGCAAGACACGTAAAAGAGGACAATTTGCAAGCAAGCAACTCTCAAAAGTGCTATTTATGAGAAAAATTCAATCGAAAGTTTGATCTATGCAATATTGCAAACGATTGCAGGATGATAGTATTCGCCGGATTTGTCTGCGTATCTTGAAAATAGGGAATTATTATGAAAAACGCGTTACAAGGCGCTCAAATGCTCTTTGTCGCTTTTGGTGCTTTGGTGCTTGTGCCGCTCCTAACTGGCCTTGATCCAAACGTAGCCCTCTTTGGTGCCGGTGTCGGTACTCTCCTCTTCCAATTAATGACTAAACGTTCTGTTCCCATCTTCCTTGCCTCTTCTTTTGCGTTTATTGCTCCTATTATGTTCGGTATCCAAACTTGGGGTATCGGTGCAACGATGGGCGGCTTGATGGCAGCGGGCTTAGTTTATGTGGCTCTAGGGGCGATGATCAAAGTGCGCGGTGTTGGATTTATCCATAAAATTCTCCCGCCTGTTGTCGTTGGCCCTGTGATCATGGTTATCGGCCTTGGCCTTGCCCCAACAGCAGTGAACATGGCGGTAGGTAAAACTGGTGATGGAGCTGCACAGCTAGTTAATGGTGATGCTGCGATCATTATCTCGGCGGTCTCACTGCTCACAACCATTGTACTCAGCGTTTTTGCAAAAGGCTTTTTGAAGCTCGTTCCTATTGTTGGTGGTATTCTTGCTGGTTACTCTGTTTCTCTATTCTACGGTGTGGTTGATTTCACTCCCGTAGAGCAAGCGGCTTGGCTAGCCATGCCAAACTTCACCGCGCCAGAGTTCAATATCAACGCAATTTTGTTCATGATTCCTGTCGCTATCGCACCTGCGGTTGAACACGTAGGTGACATGCTTGCTATCTCAAACGTTACAGGTAAAAACTACCTGAAAAAACCAGGCCTTCACCGCACAATCGCAGGTGACGGGGTGGCAACTATCGCAGCTTCGATGGTGGGTGCTCCACCAAACACCACTTACAGTGAAGTAACAGGAGCGGTAATGCTAACCAAAGCATTTAACCCTGTGATCATGACTTGGGCAGCAATCACCGCAATCGTACTTGCATTGGTAGGTAAGCTAGGTGCGGTTCTTCAAACGATTCCAGTTCCTGTCATGGGCGGCATCATGATTCTGCTGTTCGGCTCCATCGCAACGGTAGGCCTCAACACACTGATCAAGAATAACGTTGATTTGCATAAGTCTCGTAACCTAGTGATTGTTGCCGTAACACTTGTGTTTGGTATTGGTGGTATGGCTTTCGGTATTGGTGAGTTCAGTCTACAAGGTGTGAGCCTATGCGGTATCGTGGCAATTATTCTTAACCTTGTGCTACCAAACGATTTAGGTGAAAACCACGTTGTGGATAACGCACAAATGGAAGAAGAAAGCGCGAAATAGTACGTCTTCGCCGCTTTATTAGGTGGCGTGTCTTACTTTTCTCCTCTTGTAGATGTAAATTACCACCTTCTAAAGAAGGTGGCTTTGTGTGAGCCCCCTAAAAGGGGGCCTTTGTTTAGTCCAGCGCC